>NZ_JBDNJQ010000163.1:0-19276 GCF_051172895.1 Nostoc sp. CALU 1950
CAGCCTATACCGAGAGAGCTTTTTTACAACATTCCCGACTTTTCAAACATCCTCTTAGACCGTGACGGAACATCATCAGCATAAGTGTATAATTATCACGGTGAGAATAACGTGCTTTGCGATGAATTCTAAAGCTGAAAGTATAGAGCCATTCTCGATCAGCAGCCATTATAGAAAATAAAACTACTCTTATTATTGAGCGGCAGTTTATAATATTTTACAAAGATGATTAAGAAAAATGATTAAGCCTAAAAATGTGTATCGTGGATACTCAATGGAAAAAGTTGGTCACGGTAAAAGAGCGGTATTTAAAACAACTATCAACGAAAAAGAATGGTCTGCCGTGACTGAATTAAACGTAAAAACAGCAATTGATGCTTGGATTGATGAAGGAATAGAGCCTTAGTGATGTTGTTGTTTAGGTAGTAGATGTGAATTAGGCATCGTGGGGATGAGATGAGCGATCGCCTCATACCAACCACAAGGTGTAGTTCCTGAAGGTAAAGCAACGCGACAACCCCTACTTGCAACCAAAACTAACCGCCGCCGCGCCTGGGGCAGTCCGAAGTCAGACATGTTGACGACACTGTAATTGACAAAGTGCCCCTCTTGCTCCAAAGCTGACAGGATGATACTGAAACTCTGACTGTTCTGATAGCGCGGAACATTTTCCAGTGTAAACACCCGTGGCTGTAACTGTCGGATGGCTTCTGCCACTGCGATCGCAGCCGTCAGGTCGTCAGCCGTTTCAAGCGCAACACCCGCTTTGGCTGTGTGAGCTTGGCTGAAGTTGGCGCACACCGGAGAGGCGTGGAGGTAATTGGGGCGGCGGGGAAAGCCTATGAATTCTGACCCTGCTACTTTTTGAACTGTTAGCTGAATTATTCTACAGCCGTACTCGCTAAAGTTGTGGTGATGGTTGAGAGCGATCGCCTGACTCATATCGTGTCCGGTTAAAGACTTATCATTAAGACGGCATGGGGGCAGGGGGCAGGGGGAAAGAGGGTTTCCTGGTTTTTGCACAGATGCAGGAATTATAACTAATTAGGCGGACATGATATCAAGTCTGGTTTTGTTCCCCTAAAAACAGCCCTCAAATATCCGACTTCCGGCAATTTACCCGCTCTGAACTCAGTTACAATTTTCCTCCGTTAATCCGATAATTTCATCAAAGCAGAAGCTTCTGACTAAATTTGCCAATTTTTCTGCTAAAGCAGAATGTGTTGGTGGAATTTGCTCAATTAGTTGGAAAATTCTTTCAGCATCGACTTCAACGGCTGCCTGATTAAGTTCTGTTATCCATTGGGCAGGCATAACGGTAATTGCAGAGCGAAGATCCAAGATGGATAATTGAATATTATCTACGTTGTTGTCTGTTGTATCTTCACTGCTCTCTTCTGCATATATATAACGTACCTGCAAATATTCAGCGATTTTTTCAAAAATCACTTGCTCCCGGAATGGCTTACGAACCAAGTCGTTGCAACCTGCGGCTAAGATACTTGCCTGTTGTTCTTCAAAAGCACTGGCGGTTAGGGCAATAATTACGGTGCGGTGATTTGTATTTATATTTCTTTCCCTGGCTCTAATCTCTTTTGTTGCATCGTAACCGTTCATTACAGGCATCCGCATATCCATCCAAATTAGGTGAGGTTGCCAGGTTTGCCAAATTGCGATCGCTTCTTGTCCATTATTCGCAGCCTCAATCTCAAAACCAATGCTACCAAGAAGTTGCACAATTAAATCGCGGTTTTCTTTGCGGTCATCCACTACCAGAACACGGTAAGATGGTTGGTCTGCTGCCAGCTTGAGTACACGTCCCTTACTCAATTTTGGTGTAGCTTTCAAAGCTGCGGCTAAATTCACTTGGATGTCAAAACTAAAAGTAGATCCTTGCCTAACGCTACTCGTCAAGTGAATATCGCCTCCCAGTAACCGCACAAATTGACGGCTGATAGTCAGCCCTAGTCCAGTTCCCTCCTTAGTTTGGATACCACTTGTTGTCTGGACAAAAGGCTGAAACAGGTTATTCATTTCTTCTGGTGCTATTCCCCGTCCAGTATCTTCGACTTCAAAGTGAAGGGATGGGGAAGAGGCAGAGGGGCAGAGAGGCAGAGGGGCAGAGGGGCAGAGGGGCAGAGGGGCAGAGGGGAAAGACTTACTGCAACTTCTCCCCTGCTCCCCTGCTCCCCTGCTCCCCTGCTCCCCTGCTCCCCTGCTCTCCTGCTCCCCACTCCCTAATCTGACTCGTAAAGTTACTCCCCCTGTTTGAGTAAACTTGACGGCATTACCCAAAAGGTTAATAAGAACTTGGCGAAGTTTCCCCTCGTCTGTTTGGATATAACGGGGAAGATTGGGAGCAATTTCAAATCTGAGGAACAATTGCTTTGTTTGTGCCCTTACCTGGAACATTTCTTGTAAGGTTTGCAACAGCAGATAAAGGTCGAAGTCTTCAGGGTTGAAAATGATTTGTCCAGCTTCAATTTTGGACATTTCTAGGACATCGTTAATCAGGTTTAGCAAGTGTTCTCCACTGCGGTTAATGGTAGCTAAAGATTCACGTTGGTTTGAGTTGAGACTAGTATCTCGTTCCATTAACTGAGAAAAACCCAGAATGGCATTCAAAGGTGTGCGAAGTTCGTGACTCATATTAGCGAGGAAAGCACTTTTGGCACGGTTGGCAGTTTCGGCGGCTTCTTTGGCAATTCTCAGCGCTTCTTCTGCCTGATGTCTGGCTCGACCGATCGCAATTATTTCACCTACCAGCTTTAATAGATTAAGATCCTCTTGACTCCAGGTTTGACACAAGTGAATCATCGCTGTACCGACAAATCCAACTACTTCGCCAGAGTGAAGCATGGGTACAGCAACTACAGACTTAAACGACATCCCCTCAAATAGCTTCCTCTCTGCTGTATCAGGTGGCAATTCTGCTACACAAGGGATTTGTATATGGTTGCCCAGCAGGATTGGAGCATAAAAATAGGGAAAACTTTCTACAGGTGATCCTTTGGCAAGATCAATCAATGGCTCGACACCTTCGCCACACCATTCATGAATGAGGTCGAACCGCCTTTGATCTCCGGATAATTCAAAGATGCAACTATGTTCGGCACTAATAAACTCAGCGATCGCTCGCAGTGTAAAATTAATTGCTGTTTCTAAATTTTGGTCAATAAATTGACGAGAAATGCTACTAAGTAAACTTTCTGCTTGAGTCCGACGTTGTAAAGCTGCTTCTGCTTGTTTGCGATCGCTAATATCACGAGCTACACCCACAATCTGAAAATTACCTTGGGCATCTTGTGTGCGGACTGCATTAGCAGTTAGCCAAACCCAGCCTTTAGTTCGATGTTTGGCGCGGTACTCAGTTCCCGAAATTCCCTCACCTGTTGCCAGGATAGTTTGGGCGGCTTCAAAACATATTGGCACATCATCAGGATGAGTAAAGGATGCCAAGGAATTACCTTCCATTTCGCTGGGGGCAAATCCTGTAGTGTTCAATATATTAGGAGAAATATAGTTGAAAACCCCATCAGGACTGATGACAAACAGCATATCGTTGACCTTTTCGACGATAGTGCGAAACTTTAACTCACTTTGCTGTAGGGCGGCTTCTGCTTGTTTGCGTTCCAATTCAGCACCGGCACGGGCAGCAAAAATTTTAAGAATGAGTTCCCGTCCCTGATCATGCTTCATTGGTTTGACATCTATTACTGCTAGATGTCCGATGATTTCGCCGGATGAACTGGTTAGAGGAACGCCAAAAAAACTCTCGGCATTCATCTTCACTAAATCTGCATCTTGGGGGAAAGCGGTTTGTACTGCTTGAGGGTAGTGACAGAGGTTGCCTTCCAAGGTATGTTCACAAGGAGTACCTTGCAATTCATACTCCAAGTTCTCGTTAATAGCCCCGCCACACCAAAAGGCTAAAGTGCGGACTTTAGTTTTTGGCTCATCACCAAACTCAGTGACTAGAGCATATTGAACTTGCAATACCTCAGCAAGGTAACGAACGCAAGAATTGAAAAATTCATCACCTGTTTTTGCTGCTGTACCCTCAACAATTAAGCGTAAAGCTTGTTCTTGCTGTTTGCGATCGCTAATATCTGTAAAAACAGAATCGAGACAGGATTCTTCGGCATTGAGGCGGAGTGACAACAGTAACCAAACAACTGAACCATCGAGCCGCCGCAGTGCTATTTCAAAATTACGAACTTCACCGTCTTTTTCTAACTCTGCTAGCATCCGCGTGCGATCGTCTGGATTAACATATAAGTCAGTTGTGAAATACTTGCCAACTAAATCAGCAGCAGAGGTAAAACCTAATATCTCAGCACCACGTTGATTAGCATCGATAATCAATCCATCTTTTTGGCAGGTGCGGAAAATCCCCACTTGGGAATTTTCAAAGATGTTGCGGTATTTCATTTCACTACGACGCAAGGCTTCTTCTGCTTGCTTGCGTTCTGTGATGTCGCGTCCCACACCCGCGATCGCAATTTCACCACTAGGAGTGTTGATTGTGGAAGTGTTAAAGTTGAACCATCGCCAGCTACCGTCTTTGTGTCGCAATCGCACCTCAATATCAGTCAGCTTTTCGCCAGTTAAAGCCCTTTGTAAGGCGGCAACACTAATTGCTAAATCTTCAGGTTTGGTAAACTCCACCACCGAATGACCTTCGATTTCCTCCAGGCTGTAACCCATAGTTGCAGTCACATTCGGCGAGTGATAAGTAAAAATTCCCTCTGGCGAGAGGACAAATATCAGATCATTGGCATTTTCAACAATGCTGCGGAATTTTAACTCACTTTCCTGGAGGGCTGCTTGGACGCGTTTGCGTTCTGTGGCATCGGTGCCGACTGAAAGTATTTCGACTAAGTTTCCTTGTTCATCTAATATGGGTTTATTGGCCCAGACTATCCAAACGCGATCGCCATTTTGGCATAAGTTTTCATTTTCGTTGAATAAATAGTTTTCTGGATGTTGACAAATATCAACCATTAATGTCTGTAAGTCGCGCCCAGAAGTTTCGGTTTCTGGAACAATTGTGCCGATAACATTACGCCCGATAATTTCATCTAAATCGAAACCAAAAATCCTTTGACCGTAATCATTTAAAAATATAATATTACCGTTACCGTCCCAACGCAGAATGATACAGTTGGCTGTTTGCACCAAATCTCGATACTGGACTTCGCTTTGTCGCAAGGCTTCCTCAGTACGTTTACGAGCAGTAATATCGCGCACTATCGCTAAGATGTGCGGCTTACCGTTGTAAACGCAAGTTGTCCCTTTCACTTCCACATCTATCAAAGTGCCATCTTTGCAGATATCAACTGCTGGCCCATAAAATTGCTCACCAGATTGCGTTGTTTCGAGAAACTCTAAAAAAACAGAATGTGAGTCTGGGTGAATGTAAACAGATGGATGTAACGTGAGAAATTCTTCATAAGAGTAACCGTGCATCTGACAAGCCGCCGGATTAACTTCGGTGACTTTTTCAGTTTCTATTTCAGTAATAAATAGTCCATCATTAATAGCTTCAAAAATACTGCGATATTGTAGCTCACTTTGTCGCAGAGCTTCTTCTGCCCTTTGGCGTTGGGTGATGTCGCGGAAACTCCACACTCTACCAATAATCTGTTCGCCGATGCGCTGAGGACAGGAATAGCGCTCAAATATTCTGCCATCTTGCAGTTCTAATGAGTCGTAACTAACTAGTTCCGGTTGTGAGTATAATTCTCGGACTCGTTGCAAAAATACATCTGGTTCTTTTAGCTGGTTTGCCAGATACACTAGCCGTTGAGGATGATCTGGTTCTGTCAAAAGTTCTGGTGGAATTGACCACATTTCTAAGAACTTTTGGTTGTAACTAGTGATATTACTTGAGCTATCGACTACTAAGATACCGTCTTGAATCGATTCAAAGATAGCGCTTAATAGAGACAAAGAGTTTTCTAAGGCTACTTGAGTTTGTTTGCGATCGCTCAAATCTCGCCCTAAAACCACCAGAGCTTTGCGTCTACCATCCTGGTGAAATAGGGGAGCTTTAATCATATCTACACTGCTCACCGTCCCATCAGGTCGGGGTATAACTTCTTCTACCCGATGCACACATCCCAACTGCCAAGCTTGTTCATCTGTTTTGTCGCAGTTGAGCAAAGCATCGTGATAAAAATTGCTAAATTCTGCTAGTTCTGAGTCTGCTTTACCTTGATAATCAACGCCTTCTAGCTGTAAAAATTCCAGGTTAGCCTGGTTTGACAGCAACCATTTTCCCTCGCCGTCTTTTAAACAGATAATATCTGGTGTAGCGTTAATTAATGTCTGCAACCGCTCCTCAATCTCTTGTAAGGATTCTTGAGTTCGTTGAGTCAGTGTGATATCCCGAATCACCAATATTGCACAGCGATCGTCAGTCAGTCCGGCACAGTTCCCAGAAATTTGTAGTGTTAAAGTATGCTCACCCTGCTGGAACTGGTAATTTGCTGTTTCGTACTCCCCATTGAGTATCCGTACATCAGGATAGCAGGGTAAAGCTACTGGTTGTCCTGCTTGTGCTAGGGGTAGCAAGTCAGTTAACTTCGCACCGGAGACAGTGTTGTGGGGTTGATTCACCAAACCCTCAAAGCTAGAATTACACCATTGAATGCGTCGGTCTTCTCCAATCCAGACTACAGCATCAGCGATCGCACCTAATGTCACTTCCATCTTGGTGAGGGTAGCTTGCAATTGCTTTACCTGCTCCAATTGTTTAGCGCTCATCACCAACTCCTTAATATCTCCTAGATAGATCAATCAATTTGGTATAGCGATTGTATCTTTAGTTGATCATCAGGATATTTAACTACAGCAAAACTACATATTGGCTTCAAATATTACAGCAGCTATGCAGATATCAGCATCATAGAGATAGCAGGGAGCAGGGGAGCAACAAGAGGGAAAAGGATGAAGAAGAAATAAACCCTTTCCCCCTTACCCATTCCCCTTTGCCCTTCTTACCCATGCCCAATGCCCCATTCCCAATGCCCCATCCCCAATTAATCTGTGCTGAAAAATCTTTCCGCAATTGCACTTATCTCCCCTACTTCTCCCCTATTTCTGTCTAAATTCAAATCAGAAAAGCAGAGAACACCGCCCAAAACAAGCGCACAATCTCTGCCGTATCAATAAGTCAACAAAAACGGAGAAGAAACGTATGCTACACCAAATCAAAGATTTGCTTCAAAACGCCCAACTACAACAGCAAGTAGAAGCAGCAGCTAACCAAGCAGAAGCCATCAAAGTGCTAGCGATCGCTAGTGCAGAGAAAGGTTATAACTTCACAGTTGAAGCCATCTCTCAAATGCTGTCCGAATTGACCTTTGTGGACTCCAACGAACTGAGTGAAGAAGAATTACTTAGTGTAAGTGGTGGAGCGATGTCTGATAGTGCGCCTAAGCTATGTCATACAGCGGGCTGTGGTGGCGGACACTGCTCGGTGCAATGATGCCTGATAGTGCGCCAAGGTAGAGGGTAGGGGTAGAAATAAGTAATACCTAGTTTTCAATCCTCCAATTAATCTGTGCTGAAAAATTTTTCCGCAATTGTAACTATCTCCCCTATTTCTCCCCTATTTATCTCTAAATTCAAATCAGAAAAGCAGAGAACACCGCCCAAAACAAGCGCACAATCTCTGCCGTATCAATTAAGTCAACAAAAACGGAGAAGAAACGTATGCTACACCAAATTAAAGAATTGCTTCAAAACGCCCAACTACAACAGCAAGTAAAAGCAGCAGCTAACCAAGCAGAAGCCATCAAAGTGCTAGCGATCGCTAGTGCAGAGAAAGGTTATAACTTCACAGTTGAAGCCATCTCTCAAATGCTGGCCGAACTAACCTTTGTGGATTCCAACGAACTGAGTGAAGAAGAATTACTTAGTGTAAGTGGTGGATTGATGGCTGATAGTGCGCCTAAGCTATGTCATACAGAAGGCTGTGGTGGCGGACACTGCTAAAAAAGGTATTAGGAGAATGTAATTATGTTGTCACAAATTAAAAACCTACTCCAAAACACCCAGTTACGTGAGAATATGCAAGCAGCAGTTTCCCAAACAGATGCCATTAAACTGTTGTTAATTGCCAGTACAGAAAAAGGTTATAACTTCACAGTTGAAAGCGTAGCTCAAATACTGGCAGAGTTGACCTTTGTAGACTCCAACGAACTGAGTGAAGAGGAATTACTCAGTGTTAGCGGCGGGATGATGGCTGATAGTGCGCCCAAACTATGTCATACAGATTCCTGTGGTGGTGGACACGCTGGTTGCTGCTAAAAAAAGTATGTAGGTTCAATGCAGAAGTAGATGCTGCATAACACAATACTGCTCGGTTAAAGGGAAAAGGGTAAGGAGAAAAGGAGCGGAAGGCTCGATATATAAGGTTTTTTACCCTTTAACCTTTTTCCTTTCCCTCAAAACCCGACAAGTATTGCTGCATAACAGATTCCTTCTTTGCTTTTTTTATGAAGGTAAAGAGGGAATTTCATTCATAATTCTCACCAACTTTAAGAAAATATAATTCTGACTCCTATTTTCTGCCTTATTCCATTGATACCTCTGTTTTAACTCCCATTATGAGAAATCCAGCTATGGTTCAACAAGTTGTTCGCTTATCCCAACAGAAAACATCAGACAATTTAAGGGCGATCGCAGCCAATGCTAGCTTTCTCTGGGAACGTCTTGATGAAAGCAGATTTGCAGTCGATCGAGTCAATGAACAAGAAATTAACCGTCGTAGACATCGCTGGTGCGAAGTTGCAGCAGAAGGTAAATGGGATACATTGCACAAACGCTTACAGTGGGAAGGGCTAGACCTCGATACTGTTACTTCCAGATTGGGAACTATCGAGTTACTTGCCGATCAACCTTTGCCTGAGTGGGCAGAAACCTTGCAGCAAATCATCCAAACCGCTACAGGATTCAATTCTGCAACCGAAGTATTTCTACCAATCGATTCACAAAATCCGATTACCTTTGAAGATGTCCTTTTGCCTGCTATTTTGGTAGCCAGACAGCAATTACTGACTCGCTGCGGCAGTCAATTCACCCAAGATTATCTTCCCTTATCGATTCTTTCCCACAACGCTTACAGTTCTCTAGAACGAGGTCTACTGAAACGATTAGCAGGAATTTGCACTAAGACATTAGATTTTGAATTTTCTCAGGTGCGTCCCTTTGGTCAAAGCTTGCTCGGCTTACTAGGGCTGGAAACACAAAACAATAACACTCACTACACCAAGTTCGTCAATCAACTCCTAGAAGATGGAATGCTGGCCTTCTTCCAAAAGTATCCAGTTCTCGGTCGGTTAGTGGCAACAGCGGTCAATTTTTGGGTTGAGTTCACTGCTGAATTTCTCGAACGTTTAGTTGCAGATAGGACAGATATTCAACGAACTTTTGATGAAAGAATTATCCCATTTTCTCAAAACAAAGTTACCGAAATTCAAACCTCCATTTCCGATGCACACAAACGCGGACGAACGGTGATTTCGCTCACCTTTGAGTCTGGACTTAAACTTGTTTATAAACCCAAAGATTTAGGACTAGAAGTTGTCTTTAACCAATTTTTGGATTGGTGCAATCAACACAGCGATCTTTTAGATTTTAAAGTTATTCAGGTACTAGAGCGCAACGGTTACGGTTGGGTGGAACATGTTGAACAGTTGCCTTGTGTGGATGAAGCAGCTGCGAAACGATTCTATCAGCGTTCTGGGATGTTGTTGTGTGTGCTTTACGCTTTGCGGGGAACAGATTGCCATTACGAAAACTTAATTGCCAATGGCGAACATTTGGTGCTGATTGACATGGAAACGCTGCTGCACCATGAACCGAATCTCATTGAAGACTCACCACTTACCCAAGATTTAGAAACAACCGCCACCCGACAATTTTGGGATTCCGTACTCCGCACCGGACTTTTACCGCGTTGGGACTTTAGTGGCGATCGCAGCGTCGCTTATGATATTAGCGGATTAGGCAGCACAGATCCCCGATTATCTCCCCGCAAAGTGCCGCGCTGGCAGAACATTAATACAGATAATATGCATCTGTTGTCTGAGCCTGTAACCTTGCCGATTGGGAAAAATGTGCCGTTCTTAGGTGAAGTTGTTCTGTCTCCAAACGATTATCAACAACAAATCACCACTGGATTTGAGCAGATGTATTGCTTTTTGATGGCGCACAAAGATTTCTTAATTTCACGCCAAAGTTTGCTATCTGCTATGCAAAATCAGCAGGTGCGTTTTATCTTCCGCAACACCCGCATTTATGGCATCATCCTCCAAAAAGCTTTAGCACCCGATTACCTCAAACATGGTGTAGATTACAGCATTCAACTCGATGTTCTCAGCCGTGCTTTTCTAGTTGCTCTGGAAAAACCAAACGCCTTTCCCGTTTTGAGCGCAGAACTCCGAGCGATGGAACAATTGGATATTCCCTTCTTCACGGCTAGCGCGGTGGTTGATGAACTGAGTTTAAACGGTTCTTCTTCCATTCCCAACTACTTCAAGCAATCCAGTTACCAAGACCTGCTCAACCAGTTACAATCTCTAGATGAAACCGACTTAGCTCGACAAGTAGCGATTATTCAAGGCTCCTTCGATGCCAAAATTGCAACCACTTTCAGCCGCCAAGGTGGGCAATGGCAGGGCGAATCGTTACCGTTGCTGAATTCGGAACAATTGATTGCCGAAGCCAAAGAAATCGCCACTCAACTAGAAACCAGAGCCATTTCTGACCCTGATGGCAGCATTAACTGGATTGGCTTAGACTTTATACCTCGCGCCGAACGATATCAACTGCAAGTATTAAACAATTCTCTTTGTGATGGACGCTCTGGAGTTGCTTTGTTTTTAGCTGCACTAAGTCAAGTAACTGGTGATTCCCGTTACCGTGATTTAGCATTGAGGACAGTACAATCTCTGCGTCGCCAAATCCACACCATTGAGCCAGAAACTTGGGAACGCATGGCTCGTTTCATGGGCGTTGGGGGTGCAACAGGTTTAGGATCGATGATCTATAGCCTGGTGAAAATTAGTCAACTCCTCAACGATCCAACGCTGTTGCCAGACGCTCAAGTATTAGCCGAGTTGATGACACCAGAACTAATTGCTGCCGACGAACACTTGGATATTATGAGCGGAGCAGCGGGGGCAATTCTAGGGTTATTATCCCTGTATCAAGCCACAGGAGAAGCAACCGTTTTAGAAAAAGCGATCGCCTGTGGACAACATTTAATCAACCGTCAAGTTAGCCACAATGGTGCGCCCAAAGCTTGGCATACTTATTGGGATAAGCCCTTAACTGGCTTTTCTCATGGAGCCGCAGGCATTTCTTACGCCTTGCTCAGACTTTATGCCGCCACCTCAGAGGGCAAGTACTTAGAAGCAGGTTTAGCAGGAATTGAGTATGAGCGTAGCGTCTTTTGCCAGTCCACTGCCAACTGGCCTGACTTCCGCAGAATGGGACAATCAGGACAACCTGACTTTGCAAATAAGTGGTGTCATGGTGCAGCCGGCATTGGTTTGGGACGCTTAGGCAGTTTGAGAATCGTGGAAACGCCGGAAATTCAACAAGAAATTGAAATTGCTCTCCAAACTACTCAGAATTTTGGCTTACAGGCGATCGATCACTTATGCTGTGGCAACTTTGGTAGGGCGGAAGTGCTGTTAGTCGGTGCAAAAATCTGTTCCCGTCCTGATTGGCATCAAATTGCTCACCAGAATGTAACGAATGTTGTAGCTAGAGCCAAGCGAACTGGAGCTTATCAACTGTTCCCCAACTTACCCAATTCTGTATTTAATCCTGGCTTTTTACCCGGTATATCTGGAATTGGTTATCAATTGCTGCGTTTGGCTAACAATGACTTACCTTCAATATTATTGTGGGATTGAGCTTGTTGTTAGTACCTAAAAATAGCTTTTGACCACACCCTATTAGCGTAAACTAATAGGGTCATAACTAGCCTTTTCAAGGTGTTAGCTGCTGATAAAGGCTACGGCACGAAACAAAAAATTTAAATTTTTATTTACCATATTTTACAAAGGCATAAAAGCATAAAATATACACGGAATTTAACAAATCTTTTTTTATCGCGAACGAATACAAGAAAATTTTCTAGTGTCCTGATAACTATGTAATGGCGTGGTATATCTACTTAGAGTTTTTTAGTAACAGTCGGCTCAATGAAACAAAAAAAAACCAGCCATAAATATAGTGTAAGTAGATGGTTATCTGCGTTGAAAACTAAGATTTTCTTATTACTGAGCATTTTTATTACTACTAGTTTTGGTATTGTGTTATCAAATTTGTTGATAACAAGCCAGCCAGCTTTCGCAAAGATTGACATTTTGCAACCAGCACCAACTCAACCAGTAGGCTACTACGATTATTTCGGTAAACTCCTCAGCCCCCAAGAAGCATCACAACTGGTTTCCAGTAAAGGACTTAATCCTCAAGACCCTATTTCTTATGAAAAAATAGGCGCAGTTCATATTACTAAAGAATTAATTGCCCGAGGTGAAGATATATTTTTCAATCGACCTTTAGGCGATTTGTTTGGTTTGCAAGGTGTGTTTGGTATTGGAAAAGGTTCAGCGATTCTTTCGGATGAATTTACTACAGCAATTATTAATTTGCAGGGTCAGCCAAGCAATAATTTAAAAATTGTCTTGCAGAAAGATATACCTATAGGTAGTCGGATTTTACGAAAAGGTACAGCCATAAATACAGGCTTAAAGGTAGAAAAAGGATCAACTTCTCCTTTAGGAACAACAGGAAATGGGCAAAGTAGCTGTGCATTTTGCCACGCTAGTCTTTCTAAAGAAGGTAAACGTCTTCCTGGTGTAGCAAATGGTGAAATAGCATTTCCCTTATTTCTAGGTTTAGCGCCAAATTCATCTGCTGCTTTCTCACGCACCAAACTCAATCCCTTAGATCCAAAATATCAAGGCAATGGCAAAACTATTATTGACAGGAAAGGTAATTTAGTAAAACTGCCCGATCCTGAAAAGTTTGAGAAGGCTTTTGATGATATTTTATGGCAATTACCTTTTGGTAATTTTGAAAGTTCCACAGATGGAATTAAAAATACCACTAAAATTCCCAACAATTTCACCTTTAAAACTTTTCCTTACACTGCCTCTGGAGAAGCTGCCGTTGGCCCGTTTGCAGGATTGAGTGCTTTCAACAGTGCTGTTCACTCTTCAGAAACGAACATCCTTGCATCATACGAACTAATTGCCAAAAGTCTGAATATTGACCCAGAAGTTTATCTTGGTACTGCTCTTCAAAATGCTGCTGACGAAAGAATACGTTTGCCAGAAGGATCTCCTATAAAACCTTCAGAGTTTCTACGGGCGATCGCACCAGACCCTAATCAAGCAGAGTTACAAGATCAAGTTGTTGCTCCTGGTGTTGGTAACTATCCAGACTTGAAACCCAGCAGATCGTTGACAGCTAATGGATTAATTTTTAGTCCCCCGACTGGCAATCCTTTAGATAATGCCAGTGGCAAATTCATGTTTGCGAATAACGCCATGTCTGCTTTTCAAAATAGCTTAGTACCACCTGCTAACAAGACTCCTGAAAACTGGCAGGCACTGAATAATAATTCAGTTAAACGTGGGGCGAAAGTGTTTGAAAAGGCTAATTGTGCAACTTGCCATATTCCCCCTTTCTTCACTGACAACAAAGTTTACCCAGTTGAGAAAATTGGTACTAATCCAGCCCGTGCCCAGTCTCGCTTGGCACTGTTGAAATTCTCAGTGCTTCCCAAGCTATACAGTTTCAATACTCCTGTTCCTATACCTGCTGACGCAAAAGTGTTGGATGTCCCAACCACAGGCATTTCTGATAACCCCACTAATCAATTACCAAATGGTGGCTACAAAACTACTCCCTTACGTGGCCTTTATTTAAACCCACCCTATTTACATGATGGTGGTGTAGCAGTACGTGCTGGTAGTTTAAAATTTGACTCTAATGCCGATTTCACTGTTGTTGATCGTACTGGATTAGGGCTGCCTGGCACTCTACGCCAAGGCATACCAGCCGATGCTGCTAGCAGCTTAAGAGCTTTAGTTGATCGTGAACTTCGTGCCAAAGTCATCAAAGCTAACAAAGCTGACGCTGATTTAGTAAGTAGTAACCTTGATGGTACAGGTCATAAATTTTATGTAGACAGTCAAGCTGGATTTAATCCTAAACAGCAAACAGACCTGATTAATTTTTTACTGGCGCTTGATGATAACCCTGGTAATTTCTAATTGAGACTGAGGCTGATACAAAGAGTGAATCTACCTTTCATCGGACGCTAACTTCCAGCAAAAGGAATCCAGAGTTGCGTTCAAAGGTATTACTTTTTGGCGTTGCTGAATCAAGGGATGATTCTTGTAGGGTGGGCGACACGAGCGCCCTGAAATATAAGGGACGGGCATCTTGCCCGTCCCACAAAACTAGCAAAATCATCCCGCAAATATGCAACGCCTAATTTTTGTTTGGAAACAGGGATTTGGGAGCCAGAAGAAAGAAAATTCTGGCTCCTAACAGAATTTTTACTTTATTTTTTGGAGAATTATCTGATGGAATTAGTCAAAAAGCTTGGCATTGCTACCGCCAGTGCTGTTGTCGGCTTGACTGTTGTCGGTACATATTCTACAGCGCAAGCTGTACAGTTATTTGATTTTCAGTATTCTTTTCCCAGTTACGAAGCAAATGGTACGGCGATTTCAGCTAGTGGCACTCTTACTACAACTGATCTAGACCCCATAAACAACAATTACACAATCACAGGTATAAGTGGGACAAGGACAAATCAAGGAATTGCAGAGACAATAATCGGGTTGCTCTCACCAGGTACATACGGTGTCAACGATAATCTGTTGAATGCGAGTAAGCCACTGTTAACCACGAACGGTTTTTCTTACCTGGTTTCCGGTAGTGGGGAAGACGGTCAGGGGAACGTTAACGTATTCTATAGTAGTTTGAGTGAAGGTTATTCAGAGCTTTCAAGTGATGTAGATTATGGCAACTTTAGTATCAATCCACGTTCTGTTCCCGAACCTCATACAGTAGGTGGCTCATTAATTGCTCTTGGTTTTGGCTGGTGGAGGAAACGAAAGCAAGCAGTAGCTTGCCGAAACAAAGCCTCATAAAAGCATTTAGGGGTAAAAGTAGCCTAATGCAGCAGACTATTGCTCTGGCAGTAATAGTCTGCTCGATCGTTGGAAGTTGTAGACTGTCCAGAATATATCGCGTAAACCGGGTACTATTGCTAAGAATCAATGAGGCCACCGCCCCCAACTCGTCTACCAAACAAGCATTACAAATCTAGATAATACTTTATACCGAGCAAGGTGCGATCGCTCCTCAATACCGCACTTGATCGCAAAGCTCGTTATTCTCGCCGTGATTATACACTGATGGTGAATCACCTAAAGCTGATTAGTGCAATACTGGTGTTAAACCTTCTTCCAAAGTCCAATAATGTGCAGGGAGATGAACAGTATGGCTGAACACGTATTTCATGACCAACTGAGTCTAGAGGAACAAACCGAAAAACTTGGAAAGCAAGCATTGAGCTTGGGTTTGATTCCCAGCTTTGTGGTACATTACTTTCCCGATACCTGGGTATTTTATATACCAAATGAAAGTCAATCCGAACCTCTGACACCAGAAGAGGCATACTTTCGTTTAAAACAACTGGTTGAACAGAAGATATCTTGACAACAGATTTTTGAAAAAAACGGCTAGGCACTGCAATTGTTGAGTAACAGTAATTATGGCGAAACCAGCAATTTTAACCGTCGATGATGATCCAGAGGTGCTGCAAGCAGTGTCACGGGACTTGCGTCATCAGTATGGCGATCGCTTCCGTATTGTTCGGGCAGATTCGGGTATTAGCGCTCTGGATGTGGTGCAGCAACTCAAATTACGCAATGAAGCTGTTGCTCTATTTTTGGTAGATCAACGTATGCCCCAGATGGGAGGTGTAGAGTTCCTAGAACAGGCAAAAGGCATTTTTCCCGATGCCAAACGTGCCTTGTTGACGGCGTATGCAGATACGGATGCTGCCATTAAATCAATTAATAGTGCCAGACTTGATTATTATTTACTCAAGCCCTGGAATCCACCAGAAGAGAAGCTATATCCGGTTTTAGATGATTTGCTCGATGACTGGCTAGCTGGATTTCGCCCACCCTTTGAAGGGATTCGAGTCATTGGTAATCGCTGGTCGCCTTTTTCACATCAGGTTAAAGATTTCCTAGCACGTAACCAGATTCCATTTAAGTGGTTAGATATTGAACTTGAACCAGAGGCGGCCAAATTGGTGGAATACGCCCAAGCTGATTGTAGACAACAATTGCCCTTGGTGCTGTTTCCTGATGGTTCTCGGTTAATTCAACCATCTAATTTAGAGATTGCTGCCAAAATTGGACTGCAAACTCAGGCAGAGCGTCCATTTTATGATTTGGCGATCGTGGGTGCTGGTCCTGCCGGACTGGCCGCCGCCGTCTATGGCGCTTCCGAAGGATTGAGTACTGTCTTAATTGAGCGGGAAGCGCCAGGAGGACAAGCAGGCACGAGTTCGCGGATTGAGAACTATTTGGGGTTTCCTATTGGCTTGAGTGGTAGTGATTTGGCAAGGCGGGGAGTCACCCAAGCGCGGCGATTTGGGGTAGAGATTCTCACACCTCAAGTAGTAACTGGAGTTAGGCTGGAAAATCCTTATCGGATTCTGCAATTGGCGGATGGGAGCGAGATTAGTTGCCATGCACTTTTAGTTGCAACCGGCGTTTCCTACCGTTGGCTAAAGGTTCCAGGAGCCGAAAAGCTGACAGGGGCAGGAATTTACTATGGTGCTGCCATGACTGAAGCGATCGCCTGTAGCAACGAAGAGGTTTACTTGGTAGGTGGGGCAAACTCTGCTGGACAAGCAGCAATGCATTTTTCTAAGTATGCCAGCAAAGTGATCATGTTGGTGCGGGGTGAGTCACTATCATTGAGTATGTCCCAATACTTGATTGACCAAATTGCCGCGACTGAAAATATCCAAGTTTGTACAGGTTGCAGCGTCGTGGAAGTGAAGGGAGAGAAACATTTAGAAGAAATTGTGATTGCTCATGCCAAGACTGGAGAAACTGAAACCGTAGCAGCGCGATCGCTCTTTATTTTCATCGGTGCTAGCCCCAAAACAGATTGGCTCGATGGTGTTATTCAACGCGATGCTCAGGGGTTTATCATTACAGGGCCAGACTTAGTGCATAATGACAAATCTCCTCGTGGTTGGAATTTGGAACGCTCTCCTTTTTTGCTAGAAACCAACATTCCAGGCATCTTCGCAGCCGGAGATGTCCGCTATGGCTCAATTAAGCGCGTGGCATCCGGTGTGGGAGAAGGTTCGATCGCTATTCAATTCGTTCACCGCTATTTAAGTAATGTTTAGCTAATTCGTAATTCGTAATTCGTAATTCGTAATTCGTAATTAATGACAAACTACACAAAGCTTACTCAAAGAGGTTTTCCATCTTTTAGCCTACTCTTGAAACAATACTTTCTTTTACATTTGGTATTTAGATCAATTCTCCAAAATAATACTACAAATGCAAGCTACAAAGCCCAGGTTAAATCTAACCCTCTTAATTACGAATTACGAATTACGAATTACGAACTAGTATAGGGGGTTTATTAATGTTATGTATTGAGGAATTAGTCAACTTAGACGCGTTTCAACAGCTTCCCAAAGAGCGATTACAGTGGGTTTGCGATCGCGCTCAAGTAGTTGAACTTTCTGCTGGAGAAGTGTTGTCCCATGAGGGAGATCCTGTATGTCGCTTATTTATCTTAGTCAAAGGTAAAATTAAGATCACTCGCCGCAGTGAAGGAGTTGAAATTCCCATCGGGCAACATGAAGCCCCATCCTTTTTTGGTGAAATTCCAGTACTCACAGGCGAACCTGCACCTGTGACAATGCGGGCATTGACAAATTGCCGCATTTATGAAGTGAAGGGAGAAGACTTTCGTACACTGCTGCATGAATGTCGTGATTTTGAGCAGATGGTCTTCCGAATTATGCAAAGTCGTGTCCGGGGGCTAGAGTCTTTCATTCGTGGGCGGGAAAAGATGGCAGCTTTAGGGACACTTGCCGCCGGATTAGCTCATGAACTCAACAACCCAGCCGCAGCCCTGGTTCGGACTTTAGGAGAAATGCCAGCCGCCATCCTAGAGTTACAACGAATGAACTTAGTTTATGGGCAACGCAATGTTGACGAAGCCCATACTCAACACTGGTTGAGAGTACGCGATCAAGGCTATGATGCGATTTTGAATAATCGCCTAGATCCGGTGACTTTAAGCGATCGCGAATCCATATTGCTGGAATGGTTAGAAGATTATGGTGTGAAGCAAGCATGGAAATTGGCAGAACCTTTAGCGGAAGGTGGTGTTGAGGTTGAAAGCCTAGAGCAATTAATGGAACGTTGGCGCAACGACAACACGGAATTGCGAGAAATGGGATTGCACTGGCTAGCGCTTTCCTTTGAAGTCATGTCAATGATTAAACATGGTTTGCGAGGCTCTGAGAGGATTTCCGAACTTGTGCAAGCGATGAAGTCTTATTCTTACCTCGATCAAGGCACTCAGCAAGAAGTAGATATACATCAAGGCTTGGAAGATACCTTGCGATTGTTTGCTCATAAACTCAAGTGCGGTGTCCAAGTGCAACGCAATTACGATCGAGGTCTTCCAAAAATCTTTGCCTATGGCAGTGAACTGAATCAGGTGTGGACAAACTTAATTGACAACGCCATTGATGCAATGGATGGTAAGGGATTGCTGGAAATTACAACATACCATTGCGATCGCTATGCCCATATTGACATCATCGATTCTGGCAGTGGAATTCCACTTGAAATTAAAACGCGCGTTTTTGAACCCTTCTTCACCACCAAGTCAGTCGGGCATGGATCGGGATTGGGTTTAGAAACCACTCGCCGGATTGTAGAGAATCGCCATCACGGTACACTTTCATTTGAGTCGCAGCCAGGTAGAACTTGTTTCACCATCTGCTTGCCTTTGACATCAGAAATTTGACTTAAGTAAACTTTGTAAACCTGACTTGCCAATAATATCTGACTTTTCCCTCTTATCTGAAAAACCTCTCTTCTATTTCTCTCTCCTACAAGGCTACGGTGTACACACAAGTCGAAAAAAGCTTGATTTTCCATTCTTCTCTCGT
>NZ_JBDNJQ010000164.1:0-19043 GCF_051172895.1 Nostoc sp. CALU 1950
AGATCCAGCTTATCGTTATGTGTAATTTTTCACAACTCATTTAGGATTGCTATATATAGGACTCATATTTCATTTCTGAAAAAACTCAGTACAACTAAGAAGCCTTCTTTCCTGTTGCCTATTCCCTGCCTACGCAAATCAGTTCAGGAATCAAAGCAGATTCCTATAAATATAAAAAAGTCCGCTTTCACGGACTTAAGTAAGGGCTTCTGTCACTTTTCTCGGCTACAATCATGTATGAATCATGATATTTTTATTGTTGATTATTAATTCAAAAAAATCAAGCTTTTGAAGCTATTTTAATAGACCTAAGTACTTGAATTATATCCTTTTATGATAAATTTTAAGTACTTTCATGTGGAATTATATCATCATATTTTTTATGATTTTTCTAGACAAAAGAGGTTTAGACTAACATCAATTTACTAACTTATACAGTTTTTTTGGGACAAAAGACATATATATATGTCTTTTGAAACTTCAGTATTTACAAGATTTTTACATTAAAAAGGTAAAGGTGGTCAGGTATAACAGCCCCAGGAAGGAATTCCCAATCCTGGGGTTTTATTATGCGATCGCTTAAAGTGGATTGAAATCGGTATAGCGACGTGGCGTATAAACCCAGATACTACCATCGTTGCGCCTCATGGTTCGGGTTTTTGTGGAACCAACAATAATAATTGTCCGCATATCAGCGGTTTCTGGGGCTAACTGGTCAAGTGCGATCGCTTTCACCATCTGTCCTGGTCTGCCGAGATTTCGTGCCAATACTACTGGTGTATCCGGTGTCCTATGTCGCAGCAAAATATTTCTCGCTTCTGCCAGTTGCCAGGTACGCTCTTTGGAAACAGGATTGTAGAAAGCAATGACGAAATCAGCTTCAGCAGCAGCGGCAATTCGTTGTTCGATCGCAGCCCAAGGCTTCAAGATGTCAGAGAGGGAAATAGCACAAAAGTCATGTCCAAGGGGCGCACCAATGGCTGCTGCTGCTGCTTGCATAGCGGAAATACCTGGTGCCACATGAATGTCGATAGTGTCCCATTCGGGTTTAGCATAGCGATCGCATACTTCAAAAACCGCTGTTGCCATTGCATAGATACCTGGGTCGCCAGATGAAACTACAGCTACATATCGCCCAGATGCGGCCAAATCAAGAGCCATCTTCGCCCGTGCTTCTTCTTCGCGGTTGTCGGACTCATGCCGTTGCTTGCCATCAGCCAGAGAACCCACTAAATCTAAATAAGTCTTATAACCCACTAGGTCAGTTGCCGACTTGAGTATCTCCTTCACTTCTGGAGACATCCACTCTTGACCACCAGGGCCCGTGCCAATAATTGCTAACCGTCCGCGTGGCTGACCGATTGTATTAGGGTCAATTGGTTGGGGGGCAATGGCGATCGCAATGTGGGGAGATGGAGATAAGGGGGATGTGCCTGTGGCGGCGATCGCTGCGGCTTGGGCGGGGCTATAACCTTGTGAAAGTAGACTTTCTAACTGATTTGGGGTGAAAAAGCGGGCAGGCACTTTGAAGGCACTAGCTAGGGCATGGATTGTGGGATCGGCAGCGGCGGTAATGGGTGCAAATATCCCGGCGACTGATGTTCTTTCGAGTGCGGCATCAGCTAGTAGCTGCTGTACTAAAGCGACTGCATTATCTTTATAGCCAATAGTGTCACTAATTGCGATCGCGATCGTTGCTGGGTGGTAGACAAGACAGTTGGCTGTAGGAGTCACCAAACGTTCCGTAACTTGGATGGTCAAATCTCCCTTTGGGTCTATAGGCAGTTTACTATCGCTCAACCAAGGTGCTATTCCTTCTAGCTTTACTTGCGCCCCCGCCAGCAAATCTGAGATAAATTTCTTCGCATCGTCTGGGTTTGCTAAATGGTATCCAGGGGGAGGAGACAACAGGGTTGTGCCCAAACGTAAATCGCCTGTAGTGGTAATTGCAGCTTTGACATCAAGGGCTTCGGCAATGCGGCGTGCCAAATCGTTTACGCCACCAAGTCCACCCAAGAGGGGAACAACAGCGCTACCATCTTCAGCCACAGCTAGCACTGGTGGTTCCTGTCGTTTATCGGAGAGTACAGGAGCTAGCGTCCTAATTAAAATACCGGCGGCACAAATGCCAATCAGCGGCGTTCCCTGGACAAATAAATCGCGCAACGTCTCGCCAAAATTCGTGAAGCTGACATCAACCCCAGATGTGCGACCCTCTAAACCGTATAACGTCGCTCCTGGTAGGACGCTGATTATTTTGCGTGCTACTGTGACGCTATTTTGACCTAGTACTACAATGGCGGGTGCAACCTTCATCATCACTTAATTACAACTTATCTCGTAACTTAATAGATTAATTATGAACAAAACTTGGAAAAAGGTATGGCATGAATTTCGCTACATGATTTATGAGATAGATCATCGAGACAATCCAATCATCATATTTCAACGTATTTAGGTTGGGATAAAAAAATAAAATATTTCTGTCGCCACATCTAATTTAGGAATAAAGTTTGCACACAATTATTATTTAAAAACCGCTGGATTAGTGTAAATAAAGCGTTACGAATCAAACTTGTCATCAATTAACCCTCTTCTAATACCAATTTAATGTGAAGTTGCACATAATCTCGATCCCCCTAAATCCCCCTTAAAAAGGGGGACTTTGATAGATGTTTTTCCAGTTCCCCCCTTTTTAAGGGGGGCTAGGGGGGATCTAATTCTATGCAGCTTCATACAAAATTGGTATAAGAAGCTATTCTGTTTTCTTAGTAGAGGCTTAGGTTTTAAAATTTAACTAAGTTCACCAAAAAGTTTTGTGGTTTAATTTGAGATTACAAATTTCCAAAGCTATTCAACTTTTTCATACCAGATACCTACTCTCTCAAAAGCACCATAAGCAAGCTTCAGAAAATTCATTATTCTCTGTCTCCCAATTATCCCAAATTCTTTATACTCTCTCGCCTCCGCAAACGTCAGTCGATTTTGGTCAATTATGTTTCTTTCTTTATATGCTAACTTCGGGAAATCTATGACTTTTATCTTATATTTATCTACTATTTTCTGAAAGTTTGAATCTGACTCGATATGCTCCCAGTCATCACACAGCCCTAAATTCCTCACCAGAATATGAGGGATTATCTCACCGTATGTATTCACTGACTGAGCAAACAGGTTGATGCTGTCGTATCCTCCTGTCGATACAAACCATTTGCAAAACATCACTCCCTGCGAACTCCCTAGTTCAATTAATTGATTAGAATCAATCCACCCTTGTACTGCTCTATGCGATTGTGCGGCTAAATTTACAATTACTGGCTTTTCTATCGCCCACTCAAATATTTTATCTGCCTTATCTGCCTGTCGTTCATTTTCACTAAACACAGCATACTTACATATATTCTTATATACTTCTGCTACATCTGGATTCGACCTATCTGTGTCCACTGGTACAAACGGGATTTTCTTATCCAGACAATACTGAATCATTGTTCTGGTAAAGAGAGATTTCCCTACCCCGCCTTTTTCACCATCTACCAAATGAATCGTCGGCATTACAGCAACCTTTAAATACTTATTCACTTATAGGACTACCCGGTAAGCGTAAACTCAGAGGCTTGGTTCCCTGAGATAGAAGCTACACAGGGGATTTTAATCCCCGTGATCTTCTATAACTGCCATTCTTATTTTTACTTGCCATAATCTAACATTATATGGACAGTATCTAGCCATACAGTCAAGGTAATCAACCAACCCGTAGACTCTCTCTGTACCTTTTCCCACAGGGAGACGCTAACGCGTTGGCGCAGCCTAAGAAAAGAAGACAATAAAATCTATAGGGTTCTATTACTAGGTATGAACTAATACATTAAATCTGTCCTTATTTATGATGGTTGGCAATACTTAAAGGCGATCGCATTTCCTAAAAAGAGGCGATCGCTTCTTAAATTAGGGATTGGGACTCTAACCAAATCTCGAAAGAATTTCTTCCCCAATCCCCAGTTCCTAATCCCCAATCCCCAATTCAATTAGCTTTACGCTCTTTCAGCACTTGGTCTAGCAAGCTTCTAGCAGGTTGTGCTTTAGCCAACGCTACTTGATGGTCATTATAAGCACGAACAAGGCGAGAAAGACTACTCACACCTGCCTTAAGTTGCTCAAGTTCCTCACCAGCAACCAATTCTCCATCAAGCATCCGCCCAATCAACGGTTTGATATCGCCCACTTCCTGCCGGACTTTTTGGAGTTTTTCTAAGGTACTCAGTAAAGTTTTTAGTGAGTTTAATATATCGTCAATATCCTGGACATCCTCCATTGGCTCAGGCGAATCTTCAATTGTTACCGTATCTTTGTCGGAAACTGTAGGTAATTCCTCTACAGACGTTTCACTTGTAACCCCGTTTGCTCGTGCCATCAACGCTTCCTCAAGGAATTTCCCTCAGTGTATCGCTGATCTCAAGTTACCAAAGATAGTATTTTATAATTCGTTAAATAATTGTACGTAAAAACTTATCAAAGACTTATTTATCTGTGTCAGATGCGAAGTAATCACACCATTTTATAGACTCATTTGTACATTATTTACAGTGTTGCTGGAGAAGAGATATAGCGAGAGCAAAACTATTAGGTTGAGTTTGGACTGCATAAGCTTCTCTTTCTAAATCTTGTCTGTGGACATCGGTATAGCGCATAAAAAATGGTCGGGCATAATTGATAGGCTGAACATCTAAACCTAAAGTTCTTATTTTACCTTTTCCTGCACATACTTGTGCAGCATGAACAGCTTCGTGGATTAGGGTCTGAGTACCAATGTGTAGCTCAAAAACTACTGGATTAATCCAAATTCTTTTGTGAGTTTCTTCTAATAAACCATAGGCTCCTCGCTTTGGTGGTAGCTCAATTATTACCTGAAATCCAAAGTTTTCTAATTGATTTTTTAAATCTATAAACTGTCGTTCCGGGGTGGGAACTTGAGAAAGTAAAAATAAAGAATTTAACAGGAAAGCTTCTATCATTACAACTTGTGTATAGATTCAATGGTATCGCGAGAATCCCCACCCTACTAAGAGTTGTTCGCGTAGCGTCTCGCAGAGAGGGTGGGGAGAATGCTATTATCTAACTAAATCTTTCACCTTGTTTATAATGCTCACTGGATCAATGCCTTGATGGGGAAATTGTTCCCACAAACCGCCGCAACCTTCTTTATGAGTGCCAAGATGCGCGTATTTGGGAGTAAACCCACGCTCTAAAAGCCAGCTACCAAAACGACTGCCTAATCCAGTTCGACGATTGAAGGATTCCACCACAAGAGCAAAAGGAGAATTACCGATTTTTGCCATCATCTCTTCGTCAATAACATTCAGGGTTGGTTTATTGATCAAACCTACATCTAGCCCTTCTTGCTGAAGACGCTCGACGGCATCAAGGGCACGATACAGAGCTTCACCAAAGCTGATGATGTAGCCTTGGGTTCCTTCTCGAATCACCTCATCTTTGCCAGGGACAAATTTATAATCGCTACCAAAAAAGTCATGACCGTTTTTGTCGAGAATGTTAGGTACTTTAGAACGGGTGGAGAAAATAAACCGCAGTCCCGGATCAAAAAACACAGTTTCTACACAGGCTTTCATTTGATTAGCATCAGATGGAAAGTAAAGACGTGTTTCGTAGCCATCATCTAATCCATTGTCAGCGAACATATTATTTAAACCGAAGTGGCAGGTGTTATCGGCCATATCATCGATACCTGCATGAGAAAAGTGGCAAAGTACATTGGAGTAGTTCAGCCGCGCCATCGTAATCTCTGAGATACACATTTCCAAGAAAGCGCTAAAGGTTGCGAAAATACCTTGTTTTCCTGGTTCCATCCCAAATCCGGCCGCAGCAGAAAAGTTTCCCCGCTCCATAATGCCAGAGGAAATAAAAATTTCCGGGTATGCATCGTGAATCTTCTTCAAACCACAGGAGCCTTCAAGATCGCTGTCGATGACTCTGACTTTTTGCTTGCGCTCTGCTTCACTAATGCGACTTAAGACAGCAACTACCGCATCACCAAACACATTGCGGTTAGCATCCCATTTGTTACTGGAACCAAGAAAAGTGTAGGTTTGTTTCGGTTTCTGAATGCTCTTGATGTATTCGACAGCAGCAGTTTTTTGGCGTGATTCTAGATATTGAATTGCTAGCTCTACGGAAATCACATCATGACCGTGGGTAGAACCTTCTAACCCTTTAATGCCAGGACACATGGGGCGTTTATTGATAATGGCAATTGGCCCAGGGGTATTTACAGCTTCGCAAATACGACGGTATAGGTCGTCTAAGTCTTCCCCATCTCCTTCGAGTACTTTCAGCCCATGCCCTTCTAAGGTTTTGGCAACGGAAAAACCGGGTAAATATTTTGAAGGATGTCCGGCGATTGTCACATCATTATCATCAATTATTAGCTTGACGTTTAGATGTTGAGCGACAGCCAAGCGGGCAGCTTCAGCGTCATTACCTTCCTGCTGGGAACCATCGGAACCAAGACAGAAAACAACCTTATCTGGATTTGCGATCGCCACACCATTAACATAAGGCCATATATGCCCTAGTCGTCCAGAACTAAACTTTACACCAGGAGTTAGCCCCAATTCAGGATGTCCTGGTAAGTGGGAGTTTGCTTCACGATAGTGCAGAAGTTGCTCACTTGGTAAGTCACCATGTAAAGCTGCCATCAAATACTGAGTTGCAACTCGATGTCCAGCTTCATCAAAGAAAATCGGCACAAATTGATCCGATGCTGCCCGAAACAAGGCATCAAGTATAATCACCTCTGGTACTGTGTCATAAGGTCCCCCAGTGTGACCACCCACTCCTCTAGCAGCGCCGGTGGCTGTAAAAAAGACGATCGCATCACGGCAAAGTTGAATATTTGTTTTTAAGCTCTCTCGTTGCTCCTGGGTAAGAGTTGCATTCGCTGGATTAAGAACCAGAGGCTTGTAAGCACTCAAATCAATGGGAAATTGAATGTTAGTAACAGTCATAAATTATTCCTTGGATTTAAACATTGGGGACTGGGGATTGGGGATTGGGGACTGGGGACTGGGGATTGGGGATTGGCTACTGAGAAACTATTCCTAAATATTTATTTCCTAGTCCCTAGTCGCTAGCCCCTAGCCACTAACAAGCTAAGATTGTTAAATCTTGCTTGCACGAATGTGCTTGAATTTATTTAAAAATGCTCGAAATATGCAGAAACCTGCACAACTATGAGTATAAACTCACAAACGTGCAATTTCAAGATCAAATATGCAACTTCAGGAAAATCAACCATGCTAACTGCGGAGCGACGACAATTCATCTTGGAGATTCTGCGTCGTGACAAAAAGGTGCTGTCATCGGAACTCAGCACTGTTTTAAAGGTTTCTGAGGATACGATTCGTCGGGATCTGCGGGAACTTGCTGAATCTGGTTTTTTGCAGCGCGTTCATGGGGGGGCACTTCTGCCTTCTCCAGCTCTTGCTAGTTATGCCGATCGCCAAAAGCAAGCGCCAAAAGAAAAAAAAGCGATCGCTCGTGCAGCGGCAAAATTGGTCTGTACAGGGCAAGTGGTGATTTTAGATGGAGGTACGACAACTCTCCAAGTAGCCCGTCATTTGCCCTTGGATTTGCAAGCGACAATTGTCACCAATAGCCCTCCGATTGCGATCGCCTTGGCAGAACATCGCCATATTGAAGTTGTAATGTTGGGTGGACGACTCTACAAAAAAGCCTTAGTAAACGTTGGTGCAACTACAGTTGAGGAATTACGGATGATTCGTGCAGATTTGTGCATGTTGGGGGTGTGTAGTGTACATCCAGAATTTGGGATTAGTGTAGCGAACTTGGACGAAGCCCATGTCAAACGAGCGATGATTGCTGGAGCAGCAGAGGTAGTTGGATTAGCCACAGAGGAGAAGTTAGATACTGCTGCTCCTTATGTTGTGCAGTCAATTCATGCACTAACTTACCTTGTCACAGCACCGACTGTATCTGATCGGATGCTAACTTCTTACAAAGCTTTAGGTTTGACGATTATCCGTGACGAGTCAGCTTGATCCTGCCTCCTGCCTCCTTCAAGACTTTAACCTGTCAAGAATGCTAGCAACTTGGGTTATCTATAGGACTCAAATTTGATTTTTGAACAAAACTCAGTACACCTTTATTCCTTCTTCCCAGTCCCCAATCCCCAGTTCCTTACCTCTACGAGTGATTCAGAAATCAAAGACGCTCGATAGCGCAGCGTTAGCGACGCAGGAGCGTCTGACTCGCTACCGCTTCGCTATCGGATTGCTATATTCATAAAATGTTAGGACAACTACTGTTCTGGATTGAGAAAACAGCTAGAAATAATGAAGTCTAAACATTTTTATAGAAGTTTTTCAAGATATGTTTCTAGATACATTTCGGAAAATCTCTGTCCGGCAAATTCCATCTTTAAAAAAGAAAAGTATTTCATTAAAAAGTACACAAGATAGCGTCTTGAATTCAGATATTCAAGCTGTAAAGAATTGTCGAGAATGGCTTATCTCTAAAACTAAAAATAATTTTGATAATACAAGGGTACTAGGAGTAGTAGCTGCTGCTAATAAAGCCGACAGCTTTTTACCTTACACCATTCCCAAAATCATTCAACAAATTGCTGATATGGGAATGAAAGCAGATATGATTATTGGGCTAAATCATGGTTTTGAATGTCCAAAAGTAATCGAATATCTTAACTTATTGCCAAATGTCCAAATTACTCACTTATATACCGAACCCAAACCAGCAAATAATATTTCAGCTAAGATATTTGACAATGTAAAATGCATAGGTGAACCTTATTTTTTAGATAATATTTCTCCTGAATTTTCTCAGCATAGAATATTTATTGTTCACCAGAAAGTTAGTTTACATTCATCAGGTAAGATTAGAGTTCTAGGTGATATTTATGGCTCATTACTGTTAAAGAGTATAGAAAAGGGATGGACGCCTCCTGAGTTTGTAGTAACTTTCGATGCTGAAACTCAGTTTTTACTGGAAACCAAATCTCAAGCAATCGAGTCGAATTTAGATACTAATAGCTTGATGCTAATAGTTAATGAGCTAAAAAAAAGTCCACAAATCGATATTGTAAGTACACGCAATAAATTTGTGGTTTATCAAAAATCTACGCTGGATAACATGGAAATCCTCTTACCTGATTATAGTCAGGAAGTGCCTCCTATCCAGTTCTTTCTAAATGTTGTACATGGTAGATTTTCTGGTTATAAGTGGAACCCTGGAGGTGGTATTATTGCTAGAACAGATGCAATAATTAGCTTGTTAGTGATAATTAGTGAAAGATATCCAGGAATACGAGTTGAAGATGTGCATCTCAGCATATTAGCTCATCATGCTGGTTTTAGCTCTGATATATTATTGAAAGTTATCTCTATAAATAGATGTCCTAAGATAGGTGAAATGACTACAAATAGTTCCATCAAAAGTGCTTGGATGGAGCAAATTTATAGATGGAATTCTGGCTGTAAAGGTTTAGAGTTATGTTACGGCAAACACAATATTAGTCCAATAGTAGATGATGGATTTCCTTGGTTTACCATCACAAAATCACTAGATTTTTTACGAGTATTGATAGGTCATAGGAAAATTAATTTATCTACTATTATTAAAAACGTGAATTTTCTGGCGATCGCTCTAATTACTTCCCGTCAAATAAGACGGAAAAGCTCTCATAACCCTGATATCTTACAAGGCCCTACAGCCAAAGCTTTTTGGTAAATATTAAGGTTCTTCGGTACTTGTTATGTCTCTCACAGATGGCGGGGATTAGGGATTGGGCAAAAATGTTTTCCCAGTCCCCAGTAGCCAATCCCCTGAAATGCGATCGCCTTTAACCGGTAAGGGCAATCCATGAATTGCCCCTACCGGATGTCATTTTGCGCTTCTACCGGGAAACAGCAAGGTTTTGAGGTTATTGATGCTCAATTAAGCACAGGTGAAATTACAGCCAAGCTCGGTCGTATTGAACAGGCCAGAGTTTATCGTGTCCCAGTTGTTTGGCTGCCAGATGTGGCCAGTAAGGATTGCGGAGTAGTTCACGTCCCAACAGCACTATATCAGCTACTTCTGTACGAATAATCTCGTCAGCTTGTTCAGGAGATGTAATTAAGCCCACGGCTCCTGTATGAATATCGGCTTCGCAGCGGATGCGTTCGGCAAACTCAGTTTGATAACCAGGTTTAATTGGTATATTAACGCCAGGTATAATACCGCCTGATGAAGTATCGATGAGATCGACTCCTAAAGACTTGAGTTTGTCGCTTAAAGCAATACTTTGCTCAATGTCCCAGCCATTGTCTGCCCAATCGGTGGCGGAGATGCGTACCCAGAGGGGATGCGTCTGGGGCCAAACCTCTCGGACTGCTTGAACTACTTCTCTGAGAATACGAGTCCGGTTTTCAAAGCTACCACCATAATCATCTTGACGGTGGTTAGAAAGAGGTGAGAGAAACTGGTGCAGTAAGTAACCGTGGGCAGCATGGATTTCAACTACCTTGAAACCGGCTTGCAAAGAACGTTTGGCAGCTTCGACAAAGGCATCAATAACTTGTTGAATTCCCTCAAGACTGAGGGCTTCTGGAACTGGGCTATCTTTGCTAAAGGCGATCGCACTACTCGAAACCAAGGGACGCCAACCTTCCTGAGATTCATCTAGTGCTTTTCCTCCCTTATTCGGTTTGGCAGTACTGGCTTTTCTGCCTGCATGAGCAAGTTGAATACCTGCAACAGCGCCAAAGTTATGAATCAATGCCACAGCTTTGGCTAAAGTTTCTATATGTGCATCTGACCAGATTCCCAAATCTTGCGGGCTAATGCGTCCACGCGGCTCCACAGCTGCTGCCTCTGTGATCACTATACCTGCACCGCCAACTGCGCGAGAAGCCAGATGAATAACGTGCCAATCATTAGCATATCCATTTGTACTGGAATATTGACACATGGGTGAAACGGCGATGCGGTTGCGAAAGGTAACTTCACGAATCTTGAATGGTTCAAACAGATGTGCCATTGATATTGATTCCTTCTCTTGCTAGGTAAAAGAAATTGGGAATTGGGAAATGGGGATTAGGAATTGGGTTTAAACTCGTAAAAATTATGTAAGGGACTTTGACTCCTCCCAAATTTTGGAACAATTTCCCAGTACGCAGTCTTAGAGCAGTGTTCCTCCCGCCATCACTACCAGTTAAACAACAGAACTCATTATGATGCACCAAAATATAGAATAGTAGCTTAAATATTTGTTGAAGTTTATTGACGCTGTGGCGTACTTGAATCTCGATCAAGACTTGGATGAATAGGCTGAACATCAGGCTGTTGGGTCTGTGATTCCCAAATATCGCGTTTTCCTAGTTCTTGATCCACTAATAACTGTAAATGGTCTGGTAATTTAGTTGTCTGCCAAATTGACCACATTTCTCCACAAAATAATTCTTTTTCAACTTGTCCAAAAAACATTGCTTTATTCTCTAGTAATTTCATGATTTAAGTTTAGTAACTCCTAATTTATGAAAGACGAAGTAATAAAATTGTCATCCTTAATTCTTTCGTAGTATTTAAAATACAGGTACTATTCGACCCTGGTATTGCTTATTAATAAAATCTCTCACCTGTGGGTCATTTAGCAGCTTGTTTAGCTTCTGAATTTTGGATTCATTTTCTCGACCTTGTAATGTGACTAATGCCAGGGCATACTTTGTATCTTTAGCTGTTTCCTGTCCCATAGATTGGGGTATTATTCCTGCTAGAGCAACAGTTTAAGCCGAAGAAACAATGAAATCTACATCATTAATAGCTCGAACTACTTGGACTCCTTCTACTTCCTTTATTTGCAAGTTTTTAGGCTTAACGGCTATGTCTCTTTGGGTGACAAATTCCTTGGTATTTTCCTTGAGTTTGATTAAGCCATTGCTTGCCAGTAATCTTAATCCTCGGTAATTATTAATCACATCATTGGCAATTGTGACGGTGGCATTTTGGGGAACCTCATTCACAGATTTGAGGTTTTTTGAGAAAAGACCAAGTGTGCTTAATGAAACTAGATTTAATGGAACTAACTTGATTTTGAGTTCTTTGACAGCATTATTCATGAAAGGTCGATGTTGAAAAAAGTTGGCATCGATTAGTTTGTCTTTTAAAGCTGTATTTGGTTGTATCCAGTCATTAAAGGTAACAACTTTTACTTCTAATCCTTCCTGAGGTGCTAGTTTAGTATTTACAAACTTCAAAATATCTTCAGATATGATTCCCGTCACCCCGACTTGAATAACTTCTTTTTGTGCAGTTGCTTGGGCTGTATTTGAAGTTACTTGAGCTTTTTGTTGACTACAGCTAGCAAAGAATATGGAGGTGGTAAATGAGCCTAAAGCTGTAAGGAAAAATCGGCGGTTAATTTTTCGATGTTGTATGTTCATAAGCAATATTCTTGGTTAAATTTAAACGAAGCGCTCCAGACGCAGAGAGAAAATAGAAGATTCAAGAGTTGACGAATTCTGGCTCAAGACTCTCCATGTAAAAAGTCTCACCAGTAGCCAACCATAAACTTTGCACCAATATCTTGCCCTTGCATCAATGAACCTCCACTTCCAACTCTGGTTTGGGTGACTTTTAATCCTTCTAGGTCAATAATTTATTTATATACTACGATAAATCAATAGACTAATAGTAGTTTATCTATAAGATTTGCATAGATTTTTGAAAATGGTCAAGATTTACGGACAAGCAACAGAAAATAAAACTACCGACACCATGCCGTAGGTTGTCCTTTTGATGTCGCTTCCAGGCGTGTGCTGGTGAAGCGTGAGCATCCAGCGATCGATAGCAATTTTTTGTTTTACTTATGTAAGATTCGTCAAAAAAATCCTAAAAATGTATCAAAAAGTACGGTATTTTAGACAGCGATTAGGTTTATAGGTATTTATCGAACAGAATTCAGGAGTCAGAATAGGCTAAACGCACCGCTACCGCTAACAGCATGAATGTTCTTGAGCAAACAATTTCTGGGGATGGGATAAGCAGATTACCTGATCTGTACGGGTATGATTCACCACTATGTCTTTTTCAAACTTACCAGAACAGACCCTCAAAAAAGCAATGCGATCGCGTTTAATTCAGGCGATCGCACTTTTGAAAGTACGATTAGTATCAAACAAGATTCCCAACTTATTTAGAGAAGTTAGGAATCTGAGCCTTTCATGACTCAATATCTAATTAGATGCTCCCCGTTTTCACGAAGAAACAGCTTTCAAATGTGAGGCGTGAGATAAGTAGTTCGAGTCAATCACCCGATTACGCCCAGAAGTTTTAGCCTGTAACAAACATTGATCGGCACGATGCAGCAGACTTTCTCCTTGCTCATCATCCTCAGATCGCAGAGAAGCTGTACCCAGACTAATGGTGATATTAATTGTCAGTTTATTGTTGAGTGCAAATGGTTCGTCGCTGACTACGCGATTGAGACGACGGGCGACTAATAGTGCTTCGTCATCGCTAGTGTTAGCCAGAAGAATTACAAATTCTTCGCCACCATAGCGGAATGCTGTGTCTTGACAGCGCAGATTGTGGCGCAAACGCTGACATAGTATTTGCAAAATGCGATCGCCTGCTAAATGCCCGTGAGTATCGTTAACTTTCTTAAAATGATCTACATCCAGAATAATCAAACTCAGAGAAGTTTTTTGAGTCCTAGCTCTTTGAATTTGCCTGGGCAAGTCCCATTCTAAAGCACGACGATTATTTAATTCTGTCAAGGAATCGGCTAAGGCGATCGCAGATAACATATCATTTGTCCGAATCAAATCTCGGTATTTTTGTGCTTTCCGCAAGCCAACAGTCAATTGAGCAAGTATTAAGCCATGATTAGCAGTCAATTCTGCCAAACTGTGGTCTGTTTTTTCTTCAATAAGATGCCAAATATAAGCATCTGCTCCTTGCTTTAGGGCCGCAGCACTCATCTCTAATTCCCTATGCCAACCCTTATTTCTATCAGCTAGCTGTTGGGAACGATCTTCGAAGAGAATACAGTATATCCACGATAGTTTTGTCTGGTCTTTCAACCAAGCGCACAGTTCCATGCTGCCATCTAGGCTAGCCTGTACAAGTATTATATCGGGGGGCTTTGTTTGAATCCGCGATACTGCCTGATTCAAATTTTCCATAACTTCTACACTAAAAGCGGTCGCATAACGGATCTGATCTGGAAGTGTGGCGATAAAGTAATTTTTTCCAAAGATCAGAATAGAAATATTCATTGCTTTATTTTTTATCCTATTTAAATTTTAAAGAATTAGATTGAGTAACTTAATGCTTTTGCCTAATACTAAATATGATGTTTTAGGCTGAGTTAATTTTTTGATATATATTTTTAAAACCACCAAATTTACACTATTTTTCCAAGTTTAATCTCCTTTTTTGGCTTGAAATTTACTACTACAATTTCTAAAATCTCTCCTTCTGACAACTAATGTCTTCTTTACACTTTGTTTTTCAAACAGTAAAAATACTGAATATTATATGGATGTATAAAAATGATTGCCGTAGTTTCTTAAGTGCCATTTCCCTGATGAAATTACCAAAATAAATAGCTTGTAATAACCGTCATATTAGTCAGTTAAATTTCTTTTCAAGTAGAAAAATAAAGAAAATATAAAGTTTTTTCATCCAATTATAAAAACCCAAATTGTATCGTTTAATTAAAAATGTTATTTTCCATAGAACATCTCAGCCTTTTTATTTGGTAATCAGGCTTTTATCAAGTATCAAGATAGGAGTGGAATTTCAAAAAACAATGCCAATTAAATAGACAGCAAAACTCCTTCCTGCTATGGAAGGTAGCTTTTTTCCACTAATATGCCCTACGTTTGCAAAGCAAAATTAAATGGTTAAAGATTCATAATTTAAGTGAGTTATAAATCTTTGATTGACAACGTTTTGGCAGGAGAAAGAAAATATTTCTGCCTACGCTTTATAACTGTTTGTTTATTTAGTTAATTCACATCTTTTTTGTTTGCTGCAATATCATAAATCCAGAAAAAAAGCTAAATCAAAAACTTGATGTCAAAACCTGCCCCTAATGTGGGGAAGTTAGTTAGATTCCGCCCGTAGAAGGGCAGAAAAAATATAAAAAATTTTGTTAGCGTCGTCTGAGATATTAAAATCTAAACTTCTGTGACAAGTTAGAACCGATCAGTAACCTTCAACAGTGTAACCAGCAGCAACAATCACCTGTTTGATTGACTCTTCAGAAGCTGCGGATTCCACCATGACGGTTTTAGCGTTAACATCAATATCCACCTTGGCATCAGGTTCCATAACGTGGATAGACTCAGTAATTGTATTTGCACATCCCTCACAAGCAATATCTGATACTTTCAGTTTTAGTGCCATTTGTTACCTCAGTATGGATTTTTTAAATTATTTCTTAAGGATTAATCTTAACAATCGAAGCCAGATTGTGCATCCCACCAGAGTCAGATAATGGTATAAAAGCGTCCTAATGACTGCATCTTGCTCACCGACTGGCACAATTTGCTGGCAGTAATATGAAACAAAATGCAAGAATATATAAAGTTATTTATGAAAATACACTTATTTAGTGCCGCCACGCCCAAGTCTAAAGTTAAAAACACCTATGTCTTCAAATCCCCAGTACCTAAGCGGTAACGAAATTCGCAACATATTTCTCGACTTCTTTGCCAAACGGGAACACCAAATTCTCCCAAGTGCCTCCCTCGTGCCAGAAGACCCAACCGTGCTGCTGACGATCGCGGGGATGCTACCATTTAAGCCGATATTCTTGGGGCAACGCACACCAGAATTCAAGCGGGCCACGACTTCACAAAAGTGTATCCGCACCAACGACATCGAAAATGTTGGACGTACCAAACGGCATCACACGTTTTTTGAGATGCTGGGTAATTTCAGCTTTGGTGATTATTTTAAAGAACAAGCGATCGCTTGGGGTTGGGAAATTTCTACACAAGTCTTTGGCTTTTCCCCCCAAAATCTTGTCGTCAGCGTTTTTGAAGATGATGATGAAGCCTTTGGAATCTGGCGCGATCAAATCGGTGTGCCGGTAGCGAGAATTAAACGCTTAGGCGAAGATGATAACTTTTGGGTATCTGGCCCGACTGGCCCTTGTGGCCCTTGTTCCGAAATTTATTACGACTTTCACCCAGAACGCGGCGACGAAAATATCGATTTAGAAGACGATTCCCGGTTTATCGAGTTTTACAACCTCGTGTTCATGCAATATAACCGGGATGTGTCAGGCAATTTAACGCCGCTGCAAAACAAGAATATCGACACCGGCATGGGTTTGGAGAGAATGGCGCAAATCCTCCAAAAAGTGCCCAATAATTACGAAACTGACCTGATTTTCCCAATTATCCAAGCGGCAGCCCAAATTGCTGGCATTGATTACCACAGCAGTGATGAGAAAACCAAAATCTCTCTAAAAGTTATTGGTGATCATGTTCGTTCTGTTGTCCACATGATCGCCGATGAAATTCGCGCTTCCAACGTGGGACGGGGTTATGTGCTGCGGCGATTAATTCGGCGGGTGGTGCGTCATGGGCGATTAATTGGGATTTCTGGCGAATTTACTACCCAAGTTGCTGAAAGTGCGATCGCTCTTTCGGAATCAGCTTACCCTAATGTGCGCCAACGGGAAGCAGCAATTAAAGCTGAGTTGCAACGGGAAGAATCCAATTTCCTCAGAACTTTGGATAGAGGCGAAAAACTCCTAGAAGAAATTATCCAAGAGGTGAAACAGCGAGGGGAAACTCAAATTAGCGGTGAAAGCGCATTTACTCTCTATGACACCTACGGATTTCCTCTCGAACTTACTCAAGAAGTTGCCGAGGAAAATAATCTCACAGTCGATGAAGCGGGATTCAATACCGAAATGCAAAAGCAGGTGGAACGTGCCAAAGCAGCACATGAAACCATCGATTTAACTGTGCAAGGTTCCCTCGACAAACTAGCAGAACACATCCAAGTCACTGAGTTTTTGGGTTATACCCAACCTGCGACGACAGCGAAAGTCGAAGCGATTTTGGTAGAAGGTGTTTCCCAAGAGGAAGCAGAAGTGGGGACACAGGTACAACTTATCCTTGACAAAACGCCATTTTATGCTGAATCTGGGGGACAAATTGGCGATCGCGGTTATATCTCTGGTGATGGTATCGTTGTTCGGGTGGAAGACGTTAAAAAAGAATCTGATTTCTTTGTTCACTTCGGACGCATCGAACGCGGTACACTGCGCGTAGGCGATAATGTTACAGCCCAAATTGATCCGGCTTGTCGCCGTCGCGCCCAAGCTAACCATACCGCAACGCACCTGTTGCAAGCGGCGTTGAAGAAAATTGTTGATGATAGCATCTCGCAAGCTGGTTCCCTGGTTTCCTTTGACAGATTGCGCTTTGACTTCAACTGTCCCCGCGCGTTGACAGCAGAGGAAGTTCAACAAGTTGAGGAACAGGTGAACAGTTGGATTGCCCAAGCACATGCTGCAAAAGTGGAAGTATTACCTTTAGCAGAGGCAAAAGCTAGGGGTGCTGTTGCCATGTTCGGGGAAAAATACGGCGACGAAGTGCGCGTGATTGACTTCCCCAGCGTCTCAATGGAACTATGTGGTGGAACTCATGTGAGTAATACTGCTGAAATTGGCGTATTCAAGATTATCTCGGAAGCTGGTGTAGCTTCTGGAGTGCGGCGGATTGAAGCTGTTTCGGGGCCAGCAATCCTAGATTATCTCAACCTGCGGGATAAAGTAGTTAAAGATTTGAGCGATCGCTTTAAAGTTAAACCCGAAGAATTACCAGATAGAATCACAAGTCTGCAAAGCGAACTGAGAAATAGCCAGAAAGAATTAGAAACCTTGAAGGTACAATTAGCGATCGCTAAATCTGACAGCTTGCTACAAACAGCAGAAATCGTAGGCGACCATAAAATTATTGTCGCCCAATTAGAAGATGTTGATCCAGAATCATTGAAAACCGCAGCCGAACGCTTATTGCAAAAAATCGGTAACGGTGCAGTGGTACTGGGTTCAGTTCCCGAAGAGGGGAAAGTTAGTATAGTTGCGGCTTTTAGCCCAGAGGTAAACAAAAAAGGACTGCAAGCTGGTAAATTTGTAGGTGCGATCGCTAAAATCTGCGGCGGCGGCGGCGGTGGAAGACCGAACTTAGCCCAAGCTGGCGGACGCGATGCGAGTAAATTACCAGATGCGTTGGGACAAGCAGAAAGTGATTTAAAGTCCGCGTTGGGTTAACCATCTTCCTCAATCCGGTTCGGTTAAAATACTCCCCTTAAAAAGCTACGGTGTACACACATCTTTGTACAAAACCAAAATCGTTGTAGATCCTCCTAAATTCCCCTTAAAAGTGGGGATTTGGAAGTTGTATGTACACCGTAGCTTACTAAGCTTGGTAACAAAAAGTGAGTTCGATGAACCTCTCCCTCCCAGCCTCCCTCTCCGAAACGGAAAGGGAGGAGCAACGAAAAATTCAGCCTTTTGCTCCCCTCTCCGTGTCGGAGAGGGGTTGGGGGAGAGGTCAAATAAGACTTGTCGAACTCACGTATTCAAAATTATTATAAACAAAGGTTTTAATCATATTCACTGTCTACATAACAGTAAATTTTGACTAAAGTTCTTATTAGTAAAAAGTTTCAGTGCATAATATAGCCCAATAGCATAGTATGTACTGAAAAAATAATTATTCTTTGCCTGTGTTTGTTTACCGATTTACCCAAAGACTCTAATTACTATCGGTACTAAGCAAATGGATTTGAACCACCAGCGAATGGATTTGAACCACCCGCAAATGGATTTGAACCACCAGCAAATGGATTTTGACCACCAGCAAATGGATTTGAACCACCAGCAAATGGATTTGAACCACCCGCGAATGGATTTGAACCACCAGCAAATGGATTTGAACCACCCGCAAATGGATTTGAACCACCCGCAAATGGATTTG
>NZ_JBDNJQ010000165.1:0-18507 GCF_051172895.1 Nostoc sp. CALU 1950
AGACGCGATAAATCGCCGTCTCTACAAGTGTTTTGGTCTTATATGAACTGTATTGTAATAAAACCCTAAAAAAACTATTTTGGTGAGTCCATACCATGATTAATTTGTATAGTACGTAAGTCCTAGCTCAATACTTGTCAGGTTTTGGGGAAAAGGGAAAGAAAAAACCTTTAACCTTTTCCCCAAACCAAATTCTGAGTTAAAAATGCAAAATCCGAGCAGTATTGAGTCCTAGTTAATTGGTTTTCAAATAAAAATCATCACATGGAGCAATGTAACGCCAATATCCAACATCCAAAATCCGAAACTGACTATGGTGTTGGGGAGTTTTTTTTTGCGGGTTTGGCTCCTTTGATATCCAGTAATTGTGCCAATTCGGTTGTACTTAATGACTTGACGAGACTCAACCCAAGCGATTTACTCGAAATACTTTGAGCGTAGCCTGCATTCAGATAAGGGATGTATTGTGACCTTCCTGCAATGTATGTTTGGAAGAAAGGTAAACTCAAAACATTCATGTAACGACGCGCTTGGGAAGCATCACCAATCATATCGGCAGGTAATGCTACTTGTTGATTTGCAGGGTTTCCATTGCCAATGGTGGAAAAGTGAGTACCACCTTCAAGCATGACGAGATACTTTTGCGAATTCGCCAACCAGGAGAAAGGTAAAATTTGCTCGGATAAAGCTGGTGCAACTGTATCATCACTACTGCTGACAATCATCACTGGAGTTTGGATGTGACTTAAGCCAGCTTTGCCGAAAATAGAACTAGTAATGGGATTAACTGCGATCGCAGCTTTCACTCTCTCATCCCGCAGGTTATAATCCTTGCCAGACTTGCTGATGCTCAATTCCAAAGCCCGACACTGAAGCAGTAAAGACATATTCCAGGTATTTTGCAGTGCTGCTGGTTGACAGTCTTGTTTTAGCTGCTTGAAGTTGATTTTAGCGCCTGCTAGAGCCAAGGCTGTGTAGCCTCCCAAAGATTGACCAAGTACTCCAACTTGTTGCAGATTTAACCGACCTTTAAACCGTGAATCAGATTGATTACCTTTTTCCAATTGATTCAGTATATATGTTACGTCCATTGGTCGGTCTTGAAATTCACTCGCTTCTGCTACTTCAATGGCGCGTCCATTTAACAGCGAACGCAATTGTTTAGTATCACTACCAGGATGATTGGGAACGGCAACGGCAAATCCGTAGGAAGCTAGATGAGTGGCTAAATATTGAAAGTTACTGCTGTCTAAACCCAAGCCGTGAGAAATTACAATTATGGGTGCAACATTCTGGACATTGGGAATGTAAACATCAGTTAATAGAAGCCGATTGCGTGTTGAGTCGAAAAACTTCAGAGTGTATTTTTGCGACTTCAACTTTCCCGGAACCTTTAAATCAGGTAATTGCGAGAAATTTGGTTGTGAAATGGTATCAGCTTCTATTTTGGACTTTTGGGAAACTGCTGCGATCGCAAGATGGGTTTGGTTAACAAGTCTCTCCAATTCTGTAGCTATTTCCAGAGTCTCGGCGACATCAAGACGAATGCTGCTGCTGGGATATTTACGCAACACATTCAAAAGTGTCAAGCCTCCCGATTCAGCAGAGGCTAAAATTAGCGCCGAACGCAAAGCACCAAATCCTGGTTCTGGCTGATTGGTTTTAATGACTTGCGCCAACCGATGCAGTAAAAATTCTCCTTGTGGAGTGTAGAGAAGTTGTGAAACTACTACCGGACTAACTTTCACACGATTGAGTAAAATCCGCCGCAATTCTTGAAGCTGTTGTAGAGGCAGATATTGCTGATATCCTGCCAAGTCTTCGTTAATTACGCCTGTTTTGGCGTAGTTTTCTAAAGTCGTGACTGAAATGGAAAGCTCTAAAGCTGAATAAGATGCATAAATCCGCTCTGCTGCCAAGACAGAATTGCTAATTCCAAACGTTGGCAGCACCATTGAAAGAACCAGCAATAGAGAATTTTTTCTTAGGGTGCTGGCCCAATTACCAAACAAACTATTCATCGCTCAACTTTTTCGGTGGTCTGGTTTTATCAGGTGTTGGCTTTGGTAGTTATTCGGGCGCCCTGCTTGGTTTACTTAAAGTTCTTAGCCTCAATTTTATCAGAACAGAATTTAGGAGTCAGGAGTGATAATTCAGGATGAATTATGTATGACTTGCGAATGTAGCTTGCTTAAGATAATGGGTATAAATGGGTTTCAAATCCCTACCAAAACTAGTATCTGGTAGTAAACAAAAAAGTAGTGATTCCCAATGTCTAGTAATAGATTCTGACTCCTAAATTCTGATTTCTGAATTATTCTTCAATAATTTTTTCGGCTATCAGGTCAACAATTAAATACTACAGAGTCACAGAGATGGGTAAAGTATCCAGATGACTTCAGTAGTTTGCCTTCACTATTAAATCATAACAAATAAAAAATAGTCTGCCTCAGTATTTATGTTGTAGCTTTGAATCTTGCACGAATTTACTAGATGGAAAACCCAGTAAGAATCCGGAAAAATATTCTGATTAATCAGCTTTTCCCAAGGCGATCGCTACTGAACCTGTGACTACTAAACCCGCTCCTAAGATGGCGATGAAAGTGAAGTGTTCTGATGGTATCCAAGAAGGTGCAATAACTGATACAACTGCGACTAATATTAATGTCACAATGGGAGCTAAAGCTATTACCGCACTTACTCGTGATGCTTCCCAATGTTCTAATGATTCGGCAAATGCACCGTAAGCAATTAAAGTGTTCAACGCACAAAAAATCAACATCCCTAAATGGAAGCTATTAAGTATAAAAAGTGATTTTACTCTGGCTAGAGGAGTGAATAATAAAGCACATCCACCATAAATAATCAACATGATACTAGGAGAAGATAAAGATTGTAATAACTGCTTTTGTGCCAAAGCATAAATAGCCCATGCTACTGCTCCTAACGCAATCAAAACGCTACCTAGTATGTATGTGCTTTGGGCCGTAATTAAATTTGTTAGTTGTTCACGAAAGAATAAAAGATAACCACAAATCATTACACTTACACCAATCCATTGATACAGCCGATAACGTTCTTTAAAAATCACTAACCCTCCTAAACCTAATAAAAGGGTAGATAATTGAATGAGAACTTCAGCATTAGCAGGCGATGTTAGTGCTAAACCTTGCATGAACAGAAAGTAATTAATCCCTAAGAAAAGTGTAGCGATCGCTAATAATTTCCAAGAAGCAGAGCGTAGTTGTTCTAACTTTGGTAATTTACCGCGTATTCCTAAATACAAAGCAAGTAGTATAAATGATGCCAAAAAGCGAAACCAAATAACGGTATAGACATCAAGTGCTTGCAGAGTTATCGTCAAAGCAATAGGTAAAATTCCCCACAATAAAACCGTCAATAGCGATAAAGCTAGCCCTAAGCGCCAGCGTCCAGAACTTTGATGTAGTGACATTCAAATATCCTACTGAAAGTAGGGCTGACAATAAATTAAAACGTATCTAATTTGCATATCTAGATTTTACAAGTTCTTATTGAGAAACTATCTTAATAGTTTGGTTCATATAAATTCAACATAGAACAACTTATCTACTCTACCCAATTTATTTTGAGCCAGTAGATGGCGTTTTTTATTTACATAAAATTAGTAAATTGCGTAATTACTTTACATGAATATTAAATTTTGGACTTCCACGTAAGTGTATGATTTATTTCGGCGTCACTTTAGTATAAAAATTATGGGGTTTATACCCATCATAATCTTAGTAGTCTTTATTACAAGCTTATCAATTTACTTCCTGCTGGCCTCCAAAGGTCGATTTTTGCTCAAATCTGTGGTGACAAAAATCAAGCGCCAAGAGTGGAGATTCGGATATAGCAAGCTTAAATACTTGAGATCAAGATTTTTAAAGACTACAACAATTGCTGTCCTTATTATGGCAGCAGTAATCGCTGGAAATACTGTATCGGCCCAGGTTACGGGGTCGCCTCCAGTTTCGCTCAAGAGCGTATCGGTTCCAGAACCTGACAATCTTGGAGACTTTGTAAAAGACAAAGTAGCTGCAATCAAGTTAGGAAAGACTCTTTTTTGGGATATGCAGGTTGGAAGTGATGGACAGACCTCCTGTGCTAGTTGTCACTTCCATGCTGGAGCCGACAATAGATCCAAAAATCAGATCGCTCCTGGGCTTTTGCGGATCAACTCTGATGGTACAGAAAATCCAGATACAGTTTTTAATGTAGGCGGCCTACCAAACTACCAACTCAAACCAGAAGATTTTCCCTTCCACAGTGACATTAATGATGTCAGTTCCTCTCAGGGGGTTTTCAATACAAAGTTTGTGGATGTCACACCTGGTAATGCAGAAGACCAGGTGAAAAATGAGCCAGATCAGGTTTTTAACGTGGGAGGCATAAATGTGCGCCGCGTTGAACCGCGTAACACACCAACTGTAATTAATGCAGTATTCAACTTCCGCAACTTCTGGGATGGAAGGGCACAGGATATCTTTAATGGAGTGAATCCCTTCGGTTTGAGAGATCCTAACGCCTCTGTTGTCAAAGCAGAAAACCCCAATCAACTCAAATTTGTCAAAGTTAGCCTGAATAATTCGTCTTTGGCTTCCCAAGCGGTTGGCCCGCCACTCAGTTCCTTTGAGTCGTCGGCTGATGGTCGCACCTTTGAAGAAATTGGTGATAAGTTCGGGCGAATTGACAGAAAATCTCGTAGTGCTAGTAAGGGTAAAAAGCTTCCCCGAAAACTGGCGAAAAAGTTATCTCGCCTCAGACCGCTAGGCAAACAGGTTGTGCATCCACAAGACAGCGTTTTAGGTGCAGACAGTAGATGGCCTAAACCTGGACTGAAAGATAAAACTTACGATCAACTGGTTAAAGATGCCTTCAAGCCGGAGTGGTGGAAGTCTAATCAACTCATCCAAGTTGATGCTGAAGGTAGACGGAGTTTTGTCAAAAAACCTGATAACTCTTCCGAAACCGATGAGTACACGCTATCGGAGTATAACTTCTCGTTATTCTTCGGGCTGGCAGTTCAGTTGTACGAGTCTACACTTATTTCCGACAATACACCCTACGATCGCTTCTTGGAAGGAAACACCACCGCCCTCACCGAGCAGCAGCAACGAGGGAAACAACTCTTCGAGGGTAAAGCTCGGTGCATCGGTTGTCACGGTGGACTAGAACTTACCAACGCCTCGGTGAGCAATATAAAGAAGCAACGACTGGGAACCATAAACATTCCTAATCTCAGAATTGTCTTTGACAATGGCTTCTTCAATCTTGGTGTTAGACGTACCCTAGAAGACACTGGTGTTGGTGGTCAAGACCCATTTGGCAACCCGCTTTCAGAGTCGCGAGTTGCTGCTTTGGATAAATTTCCATTACTTCTCGGTTCAAACCCCAATATTACAGTTAGCCCCAATGACAGAATAGTTGCAGATGGAAGCTTTAAGACTCCCGGATTACGCAACATAGAACTAACCGCCCCTTACTTTCACAATGGTGGTTATTTGACTCTGCCGCAAGTGATGGATTTCTATAATCGTGGTGGAGATTTCCGCCCGCAAAGCGCCCTCGCCCCGTTGGGACTAAGCCAAACTGAACAAGATGACTTGGTAGCCTTCATGAAAGGACTCACCGATGAGCGAGTTCGTTATGACAAAGCGCCCTTTGATCATCCGCAATTGTTCATTCCCAATGGACATCCAGGGGGTAACTCTACGTCCGTTATTAATGATGGTACTGGCAAAGCCACAGATAGCCTACTGGAAATTCCTCCTGTTGGTAGAAATGGTGGTAGTGGTACGCCAAATTTCTTAAGTTAAGTAGCAAGTTAACTCAGGTGGGGGAAATGAGGGAGAGATTTATCTAGAAAGGCAGAGGGCAGAAGGCAGGAGGCAGAAGGAATACTATTTTCTGCCCTCTGCCCGTGACCAAAAGGAACAAGGGTTTAAGACCCCCACCAAATTGAAAATTTGGTGGCCCCAATTAAGTATGGTATTGAATCCCCTTCTAAATTGAACCTTCTGCCCTCTGCCTCCTGCCTTCTGCCTTCTTCAATCAATAATTCTCCCTCGTCCCCATTACTAAGGAGTGCGATCGCTAGAGTTCGATTCTATATTGCTAACTCTGGTTTGGCTTAGGTAATTGTAGACTCTGCGAGAAACTTCACGGACAAAATCTCCAGCTCTGCGATCGTGGTTTGGTCTTTGCACCAAAATACCTGCTAAATAGCTTTTACCATTGGGCATTTCAATAATACCCGCATCACCAATAATAAATCTCAATGTGCCAGTTTTGTGGGCAATGGTAGCTCCTTTACCAATACCAGCCGGTAGCAAACTATTAGTTTTGACACGGCGCATAATCCCTAAAACTTGATTGCGGCTCTTTGGAGATAGCAAACGATTATTAGAAACTAACGCCGCCAATCTGACTAAATCTTTGGAACTGGTTGTATTTTTGCCAGGAATATCTGGAAGTAAATTCTGCATTGCTGTATTTTGCAATCCCCAGCCACGAAAACGTTGGTTAACTTTTGCTGTACCACCCAAACGATCAAGAACCATATTTGTGGCGGTATTATCGCTAATGGTCATCATCAAGGTAGCAGTTTGGAGGACACTAAATTTAGTTCCAACGGGTTTGTATTTCATAGTTCCGGCTTCACCAACCCTTAAATCGCGCCGCATCACTAATTTATCTGTTAATTTAATTCTACCAGCGTCTATTTCTTGGAAAAGAGCTACTAATAAGGGAAATTTGATTGTACTGGCAGCCGCAAATCTTTTTTCGCCATTAATATCTATATAGTTACCTGTATCTAAATCTAAGAAAAATATTCCAGGGTTTAATGATTTATAAGTTGCTAACAATGCGCGAATTTGAGAACTGATGCCCTGCATTTCTTGACCAAGGTTTACAACTCCCGCAAATGTTGAAGCATCTGTGGAATTAATGGCAATATCTTGTCTATTTTCCCCAGAAATGTTATTGCTTTGCCGGTCAAATGAGTTAAATTTTACAATCCAATGAGAACGAGAATCTCCCTTGATGGATAGATTACGGGAATCAATATGATAACCTGGAGCTAATTCTACGACAAAACGAGTCGTTTTACTATCTAGTTTTCCGATCCGAATTTCTTTGACTGCATTACCAAAAGCTTTTTTAACACTATCTGAATTAAAACTAGTTCCAGGTAAGTCAATTACCAATCGATTAGGATTATCTAATAAAAAGGCTTTTGGTTGAATTCCAGAAGTTGTAGTTAGGTGTAATTGATTTTGCTTAGAATCAAAGTACCAAGACTGTAATCGTGAAGCTTTAGCTTGTCCTGCAAATAGAAGCAAACTGCTTAAACCGATCGCAAGTAAATGTGATTTCATTTTGTGATTGTAGGTATGCAACTATGTAGCAACTAATCAACTTTACCTTAGATTGTTTTCTGCTGATCATACTGAAATTCCGGACAAAAAGCATAAATCCCATTGACTTATTTTTTTTGATGATAAATAAGTAGAGAAAATCCAATTTTGTGGCTCGTAGTTTGCGCTATTTTCGCTCAAACGCAAACTACAAACCTTAATCAATACTTGTCGGTTAAGGGGGAAAGGGAAATTAAAAACCTTTAACCCTTACCCTTTAACCCTTACCCAAAACCAAACTTTGGGTTCAAAATGCTTAACCGAGTAGTATTGAAACCTTAATTGATTCACCTATACTTACTTATCTAAGATCAGGTAGTCATGATTTATCAAAAAAAATCGCTGGTATCCTTCTTTATGATGTGAATTGACAACAGAAATTGCTAATCTAGCCGAAGGACGAACTAATGATTAATTATGTTTCCAACTTATGTTTTTTTGATTGGGGAGCGTTGGGGATGTGAGGTAAAAGGGACTGGGGATTAGGGATTGGGGACTGGGTGTAAAATCGAAAAATTATGGTGCTTGCTCTTACCCACCAACTTTTATGTATGGTGGGGGACTCCGACGCTCGATTACTCGCTAACGCTACGCTATCGCCGCAACCAGTTGAGCCAAAACTTGAGGCACAACAGTTTAATCGCTTCCCCATTACCCTTATCTCCAGAGGGGCCCACTTTCCCCACTCCTTTTAAAAGAAATCAGCCATCCAAGGCGAGGCACCTGCAAATATTTGCGTAGCTGCTAAGATAGCCTTTTCTGTCCCATCAAGTTTTCCCACTTGTTGCAAATGGTAGGGAGTGAACAAACTTGTATACAATGGTGCCAATTCGCGGATATTTAGCTGTAACTCGCCCTTTCCGCCTTTTGTGACTTCGCCACGTCCGTTGGCGACAGAAAGAATGAATTTACCATTGTTTGCAGGTAGCAAATTATCTTGAATTTCTAGGTGCAGTTCAGCTTGGATTTCCGATGGATAACCCCGTGCTTCCAGCGCCTTGACTACATCTATTACCCGAAACAGCCAACGACTCTCACGCCATATTTTGGCAGTTTGCTCTGGTAGTAGCAATGTCAGCGAATCAATTGCAGAACTCTTCCATCGCACCTGGTGAATTTGGGAGCGATGATTTGCCAGAAAAGACCAGAAAGTTTGTGCAGCATCAACTGTGCGAAGTACCCAATCTTTTACCCAAAGGATTTCACCGTCTTCTGTTCGCTCTTGAGTGAAGATGATATAGCCTTGGGGTTGCTCTTTAGTACCAATAAAATAGGCATAGACTGTTTCTTTCTCATCTGGTTGGATTATTCGCTGCCAAATTGCTGGATGTCGGTCTAAATATCCATGCGTTAGTCTCGCTTGCTGCTGATATAGTTCATGAAAGACTTCATGATGGATGCTCACTACTGGTTCTAAAGGCAGGGGTTGCTCCCGCACTTGGATATTCCTGGTAGAAATTTCCCAAATACACCAGCTACCTCCCTGCTCATACCCTACTTTTCGGTACAAAGTTTGAACAGCTGGATAAAGAGCGGAAATTGCTACGCCCCTAGCATAAAGTTCTTTGAGCATGTGCTGCATGAGAGCGATCGCAGCTCCCGAACCACGATACTCTGGAGCAATGCCTACTACGGCAATTCCTGTCATTGGTACACGCACACCACCCCACCACTGACCCATATCCAGAGTTGCCAATCCACCAACTACTTGCTCCCATCCCCGAATAATGCGGAAATTTTCTACCCCAATCAGGTTGATATAAGCTTCTTCACCACCAAGTCCGCTGATAAAACACTGCTCAAGGATAGTCTCAAGCTGCTTAATATCCTGTGGATTAGCAAGAGTGCTGTATTCAAATTGAGCCGTCATTTTCTATACCATTATTAGTACAAAATCACAATCATACTACAGCAGTCGTTACCCCAATGGTTCACCAACTAGTACAATAGGGCGTAAATAAGGTTAGGGTATAAATAATGTAGATAACTGGATTACTTATGCCTTGCCAAGCGCTAACAATTACCTTGAGTGATGCAAACCCGCGCTCAGTTTCTTGCCAATCCCAAACGCAAAATTGTTTTCCACTTTACTCCAAAGCACTGTTCATGGCTCAATCAAGTTGAAATTTGGTTTAGCATTTTGACACGCAAACTTTTACGAAGAGGTAGTTTTTCTTCTCAGATGGATCTCAAACAACAGATATTGAATTTCATTGACTATTTCAACCAAAAATTGGCTCGTCCCTTCCAATGGACTTTTAAGGGTAAGCTTTTGGCCGCATAAGCCCTATCTAAATTTACGCCGTATTGTACTAGGCAAAAATACATCTATTCATCTGAAGATTTATTAATTACTGACTTTTGAGAAATAAAATCCCCGACTTATTTGAGAAGTCGGGGATTTTATTTCAATTCTTACAAATCAGGCTGCGGTCAAAATACTATGACTTCATCTGAAGTTGATATAGCTGACGGCTGTGTGCGCCCACTGAAACCTATTTGGCAGCAAAGTAGGCTTCTAGTGCTTCAGAACCACCAATTAATTTACCATCGATAAAGACTTGGGGAACTGTTGTCGCACCTGTAACTGCTCGTAAAGACCGTGTAGTGATATCCTTACCCAAGGTAATTTCTTCGTAGTTAATGCCATGTTCCTTGAGCATTGCCTTCGCACTAGCACAGAAGGGACAACCTACTTTCGCAAACAAGGAAACTATTTCCGGCTTCACTGCTTGGGGGTTGAGATATCTGAGCATTGTTTCAGCATCGGACACCTTAAAGGGATCTCCTGGCTCATCTGGCTCAATAAACATTTGGTTAATTACACCATCTTTCACCAGCATCGAGTAGCGCCACGATCGCTTCCCAAACCCCAGGTCTGATTTATCTACCAGCATACCCATGCCTTCAGTAAATTCACCATTACCATCAGGGATTAGTGTGATATTTTCTGCTTCTTGATCCTTTGCCCACTCGTTCATCACAAAGGCATCATTGACAGAAATACAGATAATGTCATCGACACCATTTTCTTTGAAAACCCCAGCCAACTCGTTATAGCCAGGGAGATGAGTTGATGAACAAGTCGGAGTATAAGCACCTGGTAAAGAGAAGACAACCACTGTCTTATCAGCAAACAATTCATCGGTTGTCACATCTACCCACTGGTTGTCCAGGCGAGTATGAAAAGTGACTTTGGGAACTCTTTGTCCTCGGCGATTGGGGAACATAATTTTGCTTGCCTTTAGTAATCAATTCCAGTCATAACCTATCATGGGAGAACTGGTATCATCTAACTATCAATTAGCTAAGAAACTTCATTAATAAAGGTCGCGATCGCAGCTACAAATTCCGCAGTTGATTCATAGGGTAAAACATTCCGCCCATTTATTTTTATACCTCGACCTTGAGGCAAACAAGCGAGGTAGTGAGCCAAGCGTTCATCTGGCTTTTCTTTTTTATTGTCTTGGCTAATACTCGATGCAGTTTCTCCCATAACCGCTAATGTTGGTTGCCCAATAGAGGCGATAAAACTAGTATAATCCTGTCGCCAAAATCCTGCTAAAAAAGAAAATACTGCATGGCGACTAGCAAGGTTTTCTGCACCTGCAATCAATGTATTCAACCACTCTGCATCCACAGCATTCTCAGAAGCAAAGAGTTGACGAGTTGAAAAAGAACGCAAAAATGTTTGGGTGCGTGCATAGCGATAAAAAGCACTCCCAAAAGGCGAATCTAACACATTCCAAAGGAATTTTTCCTGCCATTCTGGTGGTTTATTTGTCATCAAATCCCACGCTGGCGGCCCAGAAAGTACCAGTCCGGCAATTAAATTTGATTCCTTTTCGACTAATTGGATAGCAACTGGTAATAAAGCACCTTGTACTACTACAATGACAGGTCTTTGCACTACTGATTGTAAAAAGTACTGCAACTGTTCTGCCCAATCACTAGGAGTGTAAGCTACATGAGGCATATCACTTTCACCACATCCTAGTAAATCAGGATTGTAAATTGAATTACGCTGACCTCTATCATACCATTCGCCACAAAATCGCTGCCAAAATTGCCGCGACAATCCGACGCCAATCGGATGAATTAACAGTAAAGGAACGCCTTCAGATGTTGTATTAATTGGTTGATGAATTTCGTAGGCGCAACGATAATTCTGCCAACTGTAAAACTGGCTAGGAGATGCTGTCAAATTTGTTGTGTTCGCTACAGCAGATGGTTGCATAATTCCTAGTGGTTAATACTTCCTAAAAAATTATCTGTGGATGAATGAACTGGTATCCAGCCTCTTTGAGCTTTTCATTCGATACCCAAGCATTATATGGGCGGGTACTCTTGACAGAAGTATCCCATTTTACTTTGGGTAAATTATGTTTTTCAAATAAGCTATCTAACAATTCTCTGCTAGTGAGATGTGCATCATCTACTAGATTATAAATCCCTTGTAACCGACGTTGACGGGCAAATTCTATTGCACCAACAATATCATCTAGATGAATCCAATTTGTGGTATCTTCACCATTGCCAGGACGGACTGTATCAGAATATCTACTAAATATTTTCACGAGTTCTCTACCAGTCCCATAAATTCCTCCTAAGCGGAAGATACAAACACGGAGATTTTCGTTAGATGCTGATAGCAAAACTTCCTCTGTTTTCCGGAGAATTTGTGCATTTAAATTAGCCGGCGCAAGTGGCGTTTCTTCATCTACCCATACACCATTTCTGTCACCATAGACAGCATAACTCCCTGTGTATATTAATTGTTTTACACTTTGAATTTGCTGCAAGGATGAAACTAAAGTCTGGGCAGTTTGTAGATAAGTTTCTTCATAAACTTCTCCACCTTTTGCACCAACACTCAAAAGAACAACATCTTGATTGTGCAAAACTGATTTTAGACTATCTAAGTTATTCCCATAGGTAACTGCAACTTTTTGGGATACTGATTGTAATGTAGGGACACGCTCAGGGGAAGTTGTGGTTACACTAACAACAAAATTCATATTTTGATGCCAGTATTGAGCAACTTTATAACCAACATAACCACAACCAATGATTGCAACGTTCATGACAAATTAGACACAAATAAATTAAACTACTCATTGAGACAATATTCTCAATTAAAGAACTGGACGTCAATCAATTTAACAGTCCAGAACTAACAGTCAATAGTTAATAGTACAAAAATTTTTACCTAATGACTAATGACTAATGACTATTTTGCTAATTCTTTCTCAATTGCGGCAATTATCTCTGGTGAATTTGGCTGGACGCTACTATTAAATCGAGCTACTACTTCACCTTGTTTATTAACTAAAAATTTTTCAAAGTTCCAAGCAACAGTTCCTGTTGGCTCAATGGCTTTGGTAAGTCGTTCATAAAGTGGATGCTGCTGTGAGCCTTTGGCATGAACTTTATCGAATAGCTCAAAGCTAACGCCATATTTACTTGTGCAGAATTGCACAATTTCTTCATTGCTTCCTGGTTCTTGCGCTCCAAAATCGTTACAAGGGAATCCTAAAATACGTAATCCTGTTTCCCCATACTTCTGGTTCAACTTTTCTAACCCCTCATATTGAGAAGTATAACCGCAGTAGGAAGCCACATTCACAATTAAGAGTACCTTCCCGGTGTAGTCGTTTAATTGCTTATCTTCACCATTGATGGTCTTAACTGCAATGTCTGAAATTGTGTTGCTCATCTTGAATCTGATTTATAGGGAATATTGCCAAGTCTCCCATATTACAGGTACTCTAAACCCGGTTTGTTTAAGGAATTTAGGTTTGTTAAGCTTGTTACCCATACGATTCTATTTAACTCAGGCTATAAGGTTGTATGAGAGTTTCGATAGATGGTTCCCTTACTGATTGCTACTCGGTTAGGCGATGTCTAAGGATCAGCCAGGAGGCAGCGCGTCTCTACTCAACTGGTACACCCGATCAATTAAAATAGCGATCGCCTGTGATAACTCTTCTATAAATACCTCGACTAATGTTATCTCAGCATAGGTTATGGAAATCTGCGTTGCTTTTAATACAAACCTTTTCTTGCAGAGATGAATTAGGAGAATTATTGGTTTTCAACGCATCTTTAAAGTAACAAGTAATTAACTTTTTGTATAAAAAGTTAATTGTATGTATCATTGTCCGATGCTGATATCATAAAATACTTAGCCATAAAGGATATAGTCACTTGTTTTGTTCTATCAGCAGCTATCCTCCATAACAGAATTGAAAAAATGTACTCTGCGATACAGTTTTTTGGTTTAAGTAAATAGACAATCAATCAAATTTATCTGTTTAGGCATAAATTTACCAAAGTCAAACAAGAAGTAGTCTCATAGTTTCTGTGAATGAATGTTTATGTTTTTTTTATCAGAGTTTTTGATATTAGAAAAAGTTGGTTACCAGAAAAATAACTGACACAGACAATGAGATAATTATTGACCAAAGGTGTTGGCTAAAATCTTACTCGGTCAATCTAATGTAAGTTAATTTATTTTGCTAAGTCTATTACCAACATCAATTACCGCTTTTCCAGCAGGAAAAAGTAGCAATGAGTAAGTATATTCGACCCTGGCATCGCCTACTGGCGCTAGCGATCGCTTCAATAGTGTTCGCAGTTTTTGCCCCCACAATTGTAGAGGCGGTAGATCCTCCCACTGTTCAGTCTTTATCTGAAACTACAACGAAACTGCAAATTTCCATTGATACTATCTGGGTACTAATCACTGGATTTTTAGTATTTTTCATGCAAACCGGCTTTGCTATGTTAGAAGCAGGTTTAATCCGGCAAAAAGGTGTAGTTAACGTTTTACTAGAAAACTTCATTAATGCCGCTGTAACTATCTTAGTGTGGTGGGGAATCGGCTTTGGGATTGCCTTTGGTACAAGTGCTGGCGGGTTAGTTGGCATAGATAACTTTTTCCTCAGTCAGCTACCTGGTGCTGATGGTAGCTATACATTAGGTGCGCCAGGTTCTACAGCCGCCATCAATACCTATACTTTGTTCTTCTTCCAATTTGCCTTTGCTGCTACCGCCAGTACAATCACCACTGGTTCAATGGCTGGAAGAACCGACTTTATTGGCGACTTAATTTACAGCGGTATTATGGGGGCAATTAGTTACCCAATCATAGTTCACTGGGTTTGGAACTCCGGTGGTTGGTTAGCCAAATTGAGCTATCACGACTTTGCTGGTAGTTCTGTTGTCCACACCGTTGGTGGCTGGACAGCACTAGTAGGTGCTTATTTGCTTGGCTCCCGTCCTGGTCGTCCTGGTTGGGGAAGATTACCACCAGCACACAATTTAGGGTTAGCAACTCTCGGAACAATGATTCTATGGTTTGGCTGGTACGGGTTTAACCCTGGTTCAACCCTCAGCACTGGGAATCCAGGATTGATTGGTTTGGTCACAGTTAATACCACACTGTCCGCTGGAGCCGGAGCATTATCAGCGCTAATTTTTCAATATACCCGCACAGGTAAGTGGGATTTGGTTTATTCTCTTAATGGTTCCCTAGCAGGATTAGTGGCAATTACAGCTCCTTGCGCCTATGTTTTACCTTGGGCTTCGGTTTTGATTGGTTTAACGGGTGGCATTTTGGTTACTTTGGGAGTGGATTTGATTGAGTCACTTCACATTGATGATCCGGTGGGGGCATTTGCTGTACATGGGATTAATGGCATGATGGGTACTCTATCCGTTGGCTTTTTAGGTCAAGGAGAACTCACCCTCAACAAAAAAGCAGGGTTATTTTTAGGTGGTGGCTTTGATTTATTAGGTATACAACTTTTGGGCGTAGTAGCGATCGCAGTTTTCACCGTTGGCTTTAGCTTTTTGATGTTCGGTGGTCTAAAAGCACTGGGACACCTACGTGTCCATCCTGAAGGCGATCGCATTGGGATTGATTTCTATGAACATGGCGCGTCAGTATGGCCTGATGTTTATGTGATCGAGCAATTTATTGAAGAAGAAGACAAAAATAGTACTCAGACTCCTGGAATCAGCGCTCTTGATAGTGAATAGAGCGAACAATCATCCTTTTAGCTGAAAAACAGCTGTTGTAGGGTAGTGATCATGTATTTTTCACAGATTTATTTCCACTTACTACCGGAATTTTGATTTACATTATCAAGACAATTTTCGGCAATTTCCTCGCCAAAAATGCTTTTTAACAAAACAGCAATCTTGGCATCTGAATTCTTCTTCAAAATATTCAAGATTAAGTGAAGAAGACTTGACTATTTTAGAAATTACATCATAAATTTCTTACGAAGAACTACGAAAAATATTTACAGATGTGCCAATAGTTTCTTAAACTCCTATTAAGGTTATTTGAGTTTCTGGTTTTTAAACAAGTAGTCTAAAGGAAAAATATCAAAAACCACTGGATCTAACTTCGGACGCTAGGTTTTTCTGCTTAACCTGTCTTTTCCCTTTTTTAAGGATGGTTTAGAGGATGATGCTCAAATTCATGTACAAACAAAAATCGAAAACAAAAAATAGGTATTCGTCTGCAAGAAATTACGCTACTGACTCACAATCCAACGCCAAAGTCAAGCTATTTAATCGAGTGATGAAGCGGCTTTCTCCCAGTTGGCAAGCTTGTTTACCCATAGCTTGTCTAATTGTGTTGGGTTGGGGTTATGCCGCAGTTGCCCAAGCTCCAGCCGCAGGGCCAACGACAGCAGAACTCAAAGTTGCTCTTGATACTCTGTGGGTTGCGATCGCAGCCTTTTTAGTGTTCTTCATGAACGCTGGTTTTTGTATGTTAGAGACGGGCTTCTGTCGTCAGAAAAACGCTGTCAACGTTCTTTCCAAAAACTTGATTGTATTTGCTCTGTCCACCGTTGCCTTTTGGGCCATCGGTTTTGCCTTAATGTTCGGTGATGGCAACGACTTCATTGGATTGAATGGGTTTTTCTTAGGAGGAGCAGATAACAGTCCCGCCACAGGAGACACTTATAAAGGTATCTTCGGCGCTCTTAATTGGGCTGGTGTACCTTTAGCAGCCAAGTTTTTATTCCAGCTAGTGTTTGCTGGAACAGCAGCAACAATCGTTTCTGGTGCAGTAGCCGAACGGATTAAGTTTGCTGACTTCCTAATTTTCAGCCTCTTACTTGTAGGTATTGCCTATCCCATTACCGGACATTGGATTTGGGGTGGTGGTTGGCTAGCAGACAGAGGCTTTTGGGATTTTGCCGGTTCTACGGTGGTTCACTCTGTAGGTGGCTGGGCAGCTTTGATGGGAGCAGCATTTCTTGGTCCCCGTCTTGGTAAATATCAAGACAAGCAAGTTGTGGCACTGCCCGGTCACAACATGAGTATTGCTACCTTGGGCTGTTTGATCCTGTGGTTGGGCTGGTTTGGCTTCAACCCCGGTTCTGTAATGGCTGCCGATCCTGGTGCTATCAGTCACATTGCTCTAACCACTAACATGGCTGGTGCTGCCGGTGGAATTGCCGCCACCATTACAGCTTGGTTGTATTTAGGTAAACCAGACTTGTCAATGATTATCAATGGTATTTTGGCTGGCTTGGTTGGTATTACGGCATCTTGTGCTTACGTAAATATCCCTAGTTCTTTATTAATTGGCTTCATTGCTGGAATACTGGTAGTTTTCTCTGTAACCTTCTTTGACAAACTTGGCATTGATGACCCAGTGGGAGCTACCTCAGTTCACCTAGTTTGTGGTATCTGGGGAACTCTAGCAGTGGGTCTATGGTCTGTCGGCCCTGGTGTTTATTCCTGGTATGCACTTGGCCCAGAAAAAGGTTTATTTGCAGGTGGTGGCTTTGGACAGTTTGGTGTTCAGTTGCTAGGCGTTGTCTCAGTAGGTGGCTTCACTGTTTTACTCAGTAGTATTTTTTGGTTGGCACTGAAAGCTACTTTAGGTATCAGAGTATCTAAAGAAGAGGAATTAGAAGGTTTGGATATCGGTGAACACGGTATGGAAGCCTACAGTGGATTTCTCAAAGAAGGTGATCCAACTGGATTTTCTGAAGGACAAGGCTCAATTGGGAGATTGTAGGGTAAATATTTTTTGGTTTCCCATGTGAGCTACCAACACACTATTAGTAGATTGAACTGATTCCGCAACATTCTCTATCCAAGCGGAAAAAAGTAGGAGGTATAAAACCCCCTACTTTTCTAATTTTTTATCAAGCAAAATTCAGTTGGGTATTCTGACCGAAAAAGTGCTGCTTCGCATCAATAACGAGTATTTTCGAGTCGCGTCAAGATTGCTGAATCCTTTTAGCGGATAGCTAAGGTTTAGCCCATTCTGACTTCTGAATTCTATTTGATAATTTAGCGATCGCAGCCATCTATAGAAAAAATATGCCAGGATGCTTGCGATTATTGACCGAATAATGTAATCTCACGATGAGCCTGCGTGATCTGAATCAAAGTGAAAACTTATTTTACATTGTAGAAATTTTATGGTGAGAGGATTGAGAGGTAGGATGCTGCTATTGGCAGTTCTGGGAAATCTGGTATGGTCATTTGATGCCAAGGCAAATTTTAACGGCAAACTCACCGTGGAAATTGATGGCTTTAAGAATAAAGAAGGACAAATCTGTGCCAGTATATTTGCTAGCAGTGAAGGATTTCCTGGCGATCGCGATCGAGTCTTACAAAAGCAGTGTACGAAAATTACTGACACTCCCTTCCCCATTACCTTTGATAACTTGAAAGCAGGTAGGTACGCCGTTGCTGTCTTCCACGATCAAAATAATGACCGCACTCTCAATAGCAATCTTTTTGGTGTCCCAAGCGAAGGCTTTGGATTTTCCAGCAACCCAGAAATTCTGGCAAGAGCGCCCAAATTTAGCGAAGCAGCATTTTTAGTGGCAGGCCCGGATACCAATATCCAAATCCAGTTGAAATATTTTTAGAGCAGATTTAAACTTGGTGCACTTCCAGCACAAATGAGATTTTGGATTTTGGATTAAAAGAAAAATCTAAAATCTAAAATCTAAAATTGAATAGCTCTAGGACCAGCCCTTTCAAGGTGTCTGCTTTTAGGTATTATTTTTGGGATAGAATT
>NZ_JBDNJQ010000166.1:0-18160 GCF_051172895.1 Nostoc sp. CALU 1950
AGGGGCAATTCATGAATTGCCCCTACCGCGTCGATATATCTACCATCAAACAGGAGTCAGAATTTTGACCTTATTTTAAAGGCGATCGCTGATCGTTATTTTGACTTTTAATTACCCTACCAGGACTGATAAAAGAAATTCCTTGTTGAAAGTCAGTACCAATCATGACTGCCTCCACTATCGGGTCGGACATTTCTGTTTGGGCTACCCACTCCACAATAAAGTTTGCGCCTAAACCTCCACTAGTATCATTTCTATTCACAAAAAAAGCTGTAGAAGCTAGCGCATCAAGTTGAATCGGGCGCTCCAAATACTGCTTAACTAATTTTCCATCTGAGTTATAGTAGCGCACAGAAGTAATGACGATGGGATTAGTCAAATCTGTATTCCGAATACTGAGCGTAACTGCTAACTCAAAAATTTCCTGCCGATTGTGATGATAGATATGAGAATAGACAGGAACATAAACAGTTTGGCTGCTTGCTATCTTAAAATTCTGATCCAGCGTCACAACCTTTTGGGATGGGGTTATCTGAGCAATATCAGGTTGTGACTTTGGTGGAATCTCTGGTGATTTACAAGATGCAATAAAAATAACAGCGATCGCTAAATAAATATATGGGTACGGCTTCATCACAATTATTTACACCAATTATATAAATGTAGCTAACCCCACCTCATAAACAGTTTAAATAGAGACTGCGCTCAACATCTTTGTTCGATAAAATCAATGACTTGATGTAAAGATCCTGGTTTAGTCACAATCAACACTGTTGAATGAGGTTCCAGTATTGTACTGCCGTTAGGAATCATTAAATTTTCGTGGGGATGGGGTTGATAACCAATAATTAGCGAGCCAGTAGGAAATTGGGAATCCTGAGCAATTTCGGCAACACTACGACCAGCAACATAGCAATTGTTAGGGATGGAAAGTTTCAGAACCTCAATCTGTCCCTGCTCAAAATGCATCATTGATTCCACTTGCGGATACTCAATGGCATTCACCATTGTTGAAACTGAGAGTTCAACAGTACTGATGATATGGTTAGCTCCAGCGATACGTAACGGTTCAGCAAAATCGGGGTGGCGCATCCGACTCAAAATATGGGGCGCACCGTAGTGTTTAGCAAGAGTTACCATTGCCAAGTTTAAAGCATCACTTCTCAGAACCGCAGCCAAGGAGCCGGCTTTACGAATCCCAGCTTCTAACAATACTTCTGTACTCACAGCACTACCTTCAAAAGCCATTGCTCCTACTTGTTCACGGGCGTAGCGGCAAGCGATAGGGTCAATGTCAATTACGGCAACAGTGTGTCCTAGTTCTACCAGCTTTTGCGCTAAACTTAAGCCCACTAAGCCTGCTCCACCGATGAGTACGTACATGACTGTTCTTGATGCTCTTTGAATTTTTACTTCACTTTACAGGGTAACAAAATTGTCATTGGTCATTGGTCATTTGTCATTTGTCATTGATCATTAGTTATTAGTTATTAATGCTGGTTCCACAGCGATTGGATGTTTTTTTGAGTTTAAATCCCTTAGCAGCAATGGAAATAAGCAAAATCATTTGTGATTTTTGAATTGGTATTTTTCGAGTAGCTCTTTAACTTGAGCAGCGACTAAAGGATGTGAATCTTTTTGTAACTGGGGGAGGATTTGCAGGAGAACGCGATGTGAAACCATGTTCAAGTATGCGATCGCAGCTTCCCTAACAAAGCCAGTTGGATGACGCAAACTCACTAAAATCTCAGAACTGGTCAGTCGGATGCGTGTCACTTGAGCATAATGAAAACAACAAGCTAGACACCAGTCAGAAAGGAAGTTCCCCAACATCAGCAATCTGTGGAGGCGATCGCTAACCACCATACTTTCATATTCTACAATCTTGGCTTCTATGAGATATTGTAATTTTTCTGACTGTGGTCGGTTATCTAAAATATTCAGCAATAAAGACTTTGAAGACAAAGTTACGGTATGCTCTAAGATTTCCAACCCCCGCGCTAAGTTTACCACTGAGAGCGATCGCAGATTAAATGCTGCTGCTTGCATCTTTTCTGGCGAATAAAGCAGTCTCAGTAACAGTAGCAGCCGTTCCTTGACATCCAATTCCAATTCTAGAAGGGCGCGTTGCAGTAACTCAGAGACAATCACAATCCTCTCACTGTATTGATAATCTTCTTTTTGGTCTAATGTTTTAAAGTCAATGTATGCAGCATAAATTTCACCTAAAAACTTTAATTCCTGCTTGATTAAATTTTCTACCCGACTTTCATAAAATCGATCTACTAAACCTGTAATTCCTGGTTGTTTATGTATTTTTAGTAAGCTGCGGAGAATATGATCTCTAGTAATACCCCAAGATGCCTCTAAGTTTTCCCATAAAGTCTCCAATGCTTCCTGAGTGCCGACTTGAGCAATGGTGCGCCAAGCGTACATCCGCACTACTTCGGGTTTGTAAATATTCGTAGCCAACCGCAACAGCATTTCTAGAGCTTCATTTTCTAGTCGCATTAGGGCTGACATTGCTGTACTGCGGGTTGATTTGTAATAAAGTGCTGCAATCAGTGCCGAATAGTATTCTTCTAAATGGGTTGCTGCGATCATTTCCAATACAGCACAGCGCACCCGTAATGACTCATCTTGTAATAAATTTGGGATGTGAATCCGCAACGCCTGTAAATAAACTGCTTCTCTGAGCGCTCTCACTCCATTTACCCGTTCGCGTTCTTGCTTATGAGTCAGCATCCGGCGCATGGTTTGGGTAGCTGCTACCTTTTGCATGGGTGTTCCCTGGCGTAAGACTAAAGCGGCTGCGGTAGCGCGGATGAGTGAGTTTTGGCGGGGGTGTAAATATTCTTCTAAGAGACTTAAGTTGGGATTTGGTTCAGCCAGCCAAACGTAGCGGAGTGCTAAAGCAAAAACTTCGGGATTAGTTTCCTGAGATTGTTCTAACAAAGGACGGATGGCGGGTAGATAAGCAGGATTTACACCTCCCGTCAGCATCACTTCCAAACTTTGGCGCTGCAAGTCTGGGGTTAACTTCACTAGTAGCGGTGCTAAAACTTCCGCTGCTCCAAGGGAATCAATTTGGGCTAAAAGTTCAATACAAGAGCGTTTATCAGCCTCGCTGCCTTTTTCTGCTAAAGCTTTGACTACTCCCTGCTTAAAGAATCGCAAGCCCACATTAGTCGCACTCAAGTGACCCCGTGCCACACTCAAGACTAACAGTTCAACATAGCGCGATCGCAATTCCCAAACTACTGTTAAACAGGTGCCAGCTATCAACATTGTTTCTGCTACCAACACCCACTTTTGCAGTGGTACGGGTACAAACCGCCCACAAAACAATAGAGTTACAAAAATTACCGCTCCTGTCAAACCTGTAGCGATCGCTTCGGCGGTTCCACCAGATAAAGTCTGCATTCGGCTGCGAATTCCTTCTGGAATCGGTTGGTACAGGATGGGGCCGCTACTCATGACAAAGGTGTAGCGCAGAAGTTCATCGCAGAATTTAACAATTATCAGACCCCAGAAAAAGCTTTGCGATTGAATGGCTGGAATTAAATGCAGTAATACCAGCATTCCTGGTAGTGCAAAGCCGACGGTGATTGGTAAAAGTGTGGCGGTGAAAAATACTCCCATCCGTTCGATGAGTCGGCTGGAAATAAACCACTGCAACAACAACTCACACAGCCCCAACATCCCACCAAAAAGACCCAAAAAGCTAGCAAGTTCTCGGTCACTCAAATTGGATTTGAGTTCGCGCAGATATTGAAAATCTATTAACAACCCAATGACTTGCAACAAACCCACAAAGGCAAACAACTGCCAAACATAGCGCTTCAGCGGGCTTTTGAGAAAACGCGCTCGTGAAGCTTGTTCTTCAGGAATTAGTTTTTGTGGGGTTTCAGGAAAAGCTGCTCGATAGTGATGAGTTAAATAGAATAGAATCCCCGATCCGAGTAAAATCATTACACAGGCGATGAGGATGATCTTATTCAGCGTGGTGTATTGTAGCAGCCAAGGTAGACTAAAGCCACTGATTACATCTGCTACTAAAAGGCCACTACTGACTAGTGGATAAGTGCGCTTAATCTCCCGAATGTTAAATATTTGGTTGGCGACGATGGAGGTGTTGAGGTCATTGACCACATAAAGCGCATCGACCCATAGCCGCAGCAAAAATACCGAAATCACTGCCAGGTAGGAAAAATGCGATCCCCAACGTAATACAACTAATAAAACTAATGGCATCAACATACAAGGTGCGATCGCCACAATCACCCGACGTAAGGGAAAAATCTTTTGCAGCCACGAGTATAAAAAAACCAGTCCCGCACTCATTACGGCACTGGCAATATACATCCACGGCAGTAAATTAGTCCCATATTCATCCAAAAACAGCGCCACCGTGCTGTCCTCTGCCCACCGCAATCCTACAGATACAGTTGTATAGAAAAGGAACATTATCTGAGTTCGCTCACTCTCCTCTGGTCGGAGATTCACCCACTGTAGTAGTCGTGTCAGAGCACCTTTATTTGCAGCCAACCAGTAATTTTTCAGTTCCATGCAGTTTTATTTTCTGGTAGTATCACCGCGTAATGGGAAGCGGAGAAGCAGGGGGACATGAGGAAGCAATAGGTTCGGATAAGCATTTTGAACTCAGAATTACTTTTGGGGAAAAGGTTACTGGGTTTAGGTTAAAGGTTTTTTCTTCCCCATTCCCCATTTCCCTTTCCCCTTTAACTGAACCGTCTCGCCTCATCTCCTGGAAATAGCAAAAGTCCTGAGCAACTGAGTATTATGTTTCCCACTCAGCCTTCAGGACTATCGATTTTAGATAAATTTAAATGACCTGAGAGTTTTGGGTGTACATCCAATACTTGTCGGGTTTTGGGGAAGGGGAAAGGGGAAAGAAAAAACCTTTAACCTTTAACCTTTAACCTTTAACCTTTTCCCAAACCCTATTCCGAGTTAAAAATGCAAAACCCGAGCAGTATTGGGTGTACATCTTGTATCCAAACGAAAAATCCCCTAACTATAAGTCAGGGGATTTTCAAACTAGGTCTATTAATACAGTTAGAAGATTATTTTTTAGGCGAGATGAGCATCATCATGTTTCGCCCTTCTTTTTTAGGCGCTTGTTGAACCTCACCAAATGGCTCCAAATCCGTTGCCATTCGCTTGAGCAAATCTTCTGCTAGGTCGCTGTGTTGAATTTCTCGACCCCGGAACATCACAGTCGCTTTAACTTTATCGCCATCTTTCAAAAAGCGCTCTGCTTGCTTAACACGCACGTTGTAGTCGTGTTCTTCAATTTTGTAGCGCATCTTAACTTCTTTGACATCAGCTGTGTGCTGCTTTTTCCGGGCTTCTCGCGCCTTTTTTTCCTGCTCAAACTTGTATTTCCCGTAGTCCATAATCCGACAAACTGGCGGGTCAGCTTTGTCACTGATTAGCACCAAATCTAGCTCTTTTTCTTCTGCTAGCTGTAGTGCTTCCTGTGGGGGCATAATTCCCAGCTGGGCACCGTCAGTGTCAATGACCCGAATTTTCGGGAAGCGAATTCGTTCATTAATTTGGGGCAGATCACGAGTTCTTTTCTTCTCAATCACAGGCATTATGATTTGTGGGAGCTCTTAATGAAGGATTTGGTGTGGTTTAGATTGGTATGCCTCAGAGGCAAAATACAGAAGTAACTCAAGACTGAAAACATAGTCTACAGTTCTAGGGTAACTAATCCATAAAAGAGTTGCGTCGCTAGTATTTGTCATTCTACTCACTCTCAGAGAATTTCTCTTCAATAGTTAATCTAAATTACACAACCTAGACTCATATTAAATATTATTACAATTATTTAGCAAGACTTTTTTGCGATGTCTACGACGGGCTACACCTACGCAGCAGCAATTAGCTTGGGGGATTGAACAAGAGGCAAGGGAGCAGGGTGCAGGGTGCAGGGGGGACAGAACAGAAAAGGGATTCGACCTATTCCTGTTCAAAAACCACTTATGAGAATTGGGGGACTCAGACCCATTTTCTCCCTTTCATTCCACGGCAGGATGAAGGAGTCATTTCCCCCCGCTCCCTGCCCCCTGCTTCCTGCCCTCTGCCTCTTCATTGAGTCGTCTGTGGGGCCGTTCAAACTGATTTTGGCACAGTCAATTATGCCAGCTTGTGCGATCGCCTTATCCAAAAAAAGCTTGGGTGAAATCCGTCCTTTTCACGATGATTTTCTTACACTCAGCACCAATGACCAACGACCAATGACCAATGACAAATTACCAATGACCAATTGTTTATTTGTCACTCATAATCGAGGCATTTTGTAAAGTCGCCAAACTCCTACTTCACTATGGCGACAGCGTGATCAACGGATCAGGTAAATTAAGATAAGTAAAGAAAACGCTTTGAACTAAATGGCAGCTCTAAGCTTACAAGAAATTTCTACTCAGTTAGAAAGTCCGAATTTACGCGATCGCATGGTAGCCCTTGCTAATCTGCGTAATGTTCCCCCTGAAGATGCAGTCCCTTTAATTAAAAAGGTACTGGATGATGAATCTTTGCAACTGCGATCGATGGCAATATTTGCCCTCGGAATCAAGCCGACACCAGAATGTTATTCAATTTTGGTAGGAATTCTCGAAAATGACCCAGATTATGGTATCCGCGCTGATGCCGCTGGTGCTTTAGGATATTTAGGTGACGCCAGAGCCTTTGAAGTGCTGTCGCGGGCATTTTATGAAGATACTGATTGGCTAGTACGCTTTAGTGCAGCCGTTTCTCTAGGTAATATTAAAGACCCTCGTGCCCGTCAAATTCTTCTTCAAGCATTGGATAGCAAAGAAGTAGTGTTGCAACAAGCTGCAATCTCTGCGCTGGGAGAAATTAAAGACATTGAGTCTGTCGATAAGATCCTGCGCTTCGCCCAATCAGATGATTGGTTAGTAAGGCAGCGTCTGGCAGAAGCCTTGGGAAATCTTCCCACTCCCAAGAGTGTTTCAGCTTTAAAATACCTGGAAAAAGACAATCATTTCAACGTTGCCGAGGCAGCCAGAATTGGCCTCAAGAAGCTTGAGGAAATAGACAATCAAGCTTAATATTAAAGCCTCCTGCTACCTTTTAATAATAATCAGGTGAGAATTTTAGCATTTTGATGCAGGGTAATTTCATTCATGAATATTGAAGAGTTTTTTCAGTTAAGTACTGGTAAATGGTTTTCTCATCGTACTAGTCAACATTTGGCTTTTAACCAATCGGAACATAGCAAGTCAGACATCATCATTGAGACATTGGTAGTAGATCATCCAGAAGTGGTCAAACTGTGTCAACAGTACAAAATTAATCCTAGTTCTGCTTCCTGTGCTACCAAAATTACCTGGAACGGGACAATGGACAAGGATCAAGCAAAGCACAGTGGTTCAACTATGTTAGTTTCGATACCTGATGCGGATAATCCGACTCAAGGCAAATTGCTGCGAGAAATAGTTGATGCCAATAAAATTCCGGTTGCCGGACGCTATAAATTTGACAGTGATGATGCTTTGATTCTAACTATAGAGGATGAAACCATCTACTCAGAGGAGCGCCTGTGGTTTGCTAGCCCCAATTTGCGGATGCGGGTGAATATCCTCAAGAGTTTTGGTGGATTTAGTATCACTTCCTTCACCTCTGAGATTCGTATGGGTGGATTTCCGCCAGCTGCGAAGACTTCGGAAGCGGCTAACTCAGTATCTAGTTAGTTTGATGTGTAGCTTGGGTTGAGTAACGTAGACGCGAAGCGGCTTCCCGTTCGCGTAGCGTCTCCGACAGGAGAAGGGTAACCCAACATTTTTCGGGGTTTGTTGGGTTTCGCTGTTGCTCAACCCAACCTTGTACCTTAGAAAGAGTAGTAGATCGTCCTAAACTTGGTCATAATAGACCGCTTTGTAGCATGGATCACTACAACAATCTCCTAGACAGAACTCGAACAGTCGCCGGGGTCAAAACTTTAAACACTGGTATTTAAAGTATACAGCCCGTATCGGGCAAGGATGAGTGTAATCAAGGAGATGAATTCAACATATTGTTGAGTAATGTTGAGAAAAAAATGGGAAATATCTCTGTGTGGATGTTTTTTGTTAGCGATCGCTTGACCTTCAAGACAGTCGCGACTGTTCTTCTTAACCCAAGCGTATTGGCTTAGTACCCACCACCAAATTTTAAAAGACTTTTTCCCAGTCCCCAGTCCCCAATTGTGGATGTTGCTTATAAACAAAGGTAAATTTGTGGAATCTTAATAGACCAAGGGTGTCACACCGCGCATTTTACGTAAAGAATTTATACAAGCAGGACAATCGCAGTTAAATAAGTCGGTTGCCATATCGCTTTCTTCGTTATTGAACTCCAGCATGGGAACATTTTCTTGAGAAAACTCTATTTCCGACTGATATTTAGGAATTTGAGCCAATACAGAAGCCCTTGCACACACTAATCCCACTTTATGTTTATTGCGTATACAAGATAGTCTGTCTGTGGTTTTGGCTTCTGGTTGTGGTTCTACAGCTTGTGCTTGATTCAGCATTACTCCCATAGAGAGAATAGAGCTAATCAGTATAGGGGAAGAAAGCAAACTCAGTATGAATTTGTTCATTAGTTTCCTTAAAAAACAATCTTGATCGCTCAGATTATCCGATTAAATCTTACAGTGCAAGTAAACCTGCATCAGGAATTACTTTAACTTAGAAGCTCGTAAGTACCGCCGTGTTCCAGCGCCCGTTGGGAGGTGTGGGAGGATGGGGAAGAAGTCTTCCCCCCACACTCCTCTTCCTCCCCTGCCTACACTATGCGTGAGAAATCCGGGCATAGCGTTCGACCAGATACTCAACGAGATCGCACCCGATTCGGCCAGAGTCATGGCACCGTCGGTAATCACTGGTGACTTGTCGAGGGGATGTACCTCACGCAGCGATGCTGGCGATCGCTTGATTGTTTTAGCCACAAGTAGTAGTTTGCAGCGAATTGAATGGGGTGAAATGCTGCCTCGCCTTTGGCAGGTGCAGATTGAAAAAGCTCTAACGACAAATGCCATTATGTATGGTGCTGAAGAAATACTTTTGATTACGGGATGTAGTTCTACTACTGCTAGGCAATGGATGAATAATTTGCCGAGAGTTTTGCCAATAGCACTTTATAAACATCAAGCTCAACGTCTCGTGCGTGAGTTAGCAAAAGTACAAGTTTTGGCAAATGTAATCTTCATTGGGCAACCTTGAACTTCCCATGACTATAATTTAATTTAAAATAAATAATTCATAATTATTACCCCACGCATATAGCTTGCCCGTTGCGGTATTCCCTTGCTCTGAAATATCAATGCACCGTGCATTTTTCTTGGTCAATATTGTTTGGTTTAGCAAGCCGTAATTTGATTAAATCTCACATCTGAGAGTGTCATCGCAAAAAAATTCTGTTACCAAAAATGTTACGAGTGTATTGTACTTGGGCAGTTACTTTATCATGATATATAGTTAAGCTCCTCACACCACACGGAAAGCCGTGAAACAAACACTATGTTTCACGGTTTTTTCCTTTTCATAAATAATTTAATTTACAGTGAAACACAACCTTTAGTGGTTTTCCATGCCTGACACTGTAGAAACCCAAGCGGTGAATTTCTTGTCCAGGGATCAGAAAATTACCGTAAATTTTTTCTAGTATGGCCTATGGGGATCTGATTCGGCTCTTTGCGAGGCACATTGTTCATCTTGCGGCGAAACTCAGACACCTTCTCGTAAATGAGCAGTCGCGATCGGTTCATCGAACCCAAGGGCCGATGTTCCGGTAAGGAATGCCAGGGCGTGAACGCGAGGTTCTCTGCCATCTCTACCCTACCGTTAGCGTCAATGTCTTGCTTCGGGATGCGAATGATCGCGACCTGTTGAAAGGGAGACACCATTTCGTCCCACAGTTCCACAGGATCTTCTACAGGCATCGTCATTGGATCGGCTTGGATCTGGACAGCAAACTCGTAATAAACGTCTTCTGATCCGACCTGTTTCTTCATGACTTCCCTCAGGAAGTCTGGCCCCATCGTCTTTGGTTGGCGGTTAGCGCTCCGGGAAATCGGGGTGGCTGAGAACTTAATCGCGTTCGGCCCTAGCAAGTATGGCGTCTGACTCCAGTAGCGAATCTGGACGGGATTGAACAATGGCTGCGATCGCATGGACATGATCGCCTTGAGTTCCGTGGGTCGGGTCTCAAAAAACTTCTCGATCTGACCCTTCAACATTTCCTGATGCAAGAGTTCATAATCCTTGAGGTTTCTTACGAAGAAGGTTGGGAAATTGATCATCACGAAATCTTGCGTCTTAGCATCCTTTTCCGATTCAAGCAGTTTCTCGCCCTCGACTCCGAACAGTTTGATTGCCATTCCGGCAGCCTGTGGCACTCTGTCCTCTTGAACCTCGACATTCCCGGCAGAAAACCGGATCAGGGCATCAAACGTGCGCGGCGTCTTGAACACGCCGTAGCGCAATTCTTTTGGGAGATTATCGAGCACGATGAATTCGGCATATACCAAGCCGTGTGCTTTCGGATGCGCGTCGCGCAAGACTGGCCCAGTACCGGGCGGAAACTGGGTGTGCAGTCGCGCTAGCGACGCGTTGAGGATCGAATCAATGAGATCCTTTTCACCCGGCTCGATGGATTCTTGGGCTAGAGCAGGGACGGCTGGCTTTGGCACCGATACCTCCTTGGGTGCGCCGTCGTCAGTGCCTGGGTTTTTAACGTGGAAGAACCTCTTGTCTTGCCAAGCACGGATGGGGTCTTTCGTCCGGCCAAATGGAGTGATCTGTCGGGGTTGGTTCGGGAAAGAAGGGAGCGTCAAAGCCAGTGCAATCACCCCACTGGCTAGCACCAGAAGAACGATTCTTATCAGCTTGCTCATTAGTCCCTCCTAAAGGTGACAATTTCGCCTGGGTTGATCGATTCTTGGGCTAGAGCAGGCTTTGTCGTTGAAGCCGGTGACAACTGGGGTGCGCCGTTGTAAGTGCCTGGGTTTTTGACGTGGAAAAACGTCTTATCTTGCCAAGCACGAATAGGATCTTTTGGCCCGCCAAATGGAGCAATCTGTCGGGACTGGTTTGGGATGGACTTCATATACTCGACCAATGCCCAGCGCTCATCCTCAGTCAGCAGTCGTCCGATAACCCCTTTCCCAGTAGGTCTGTTCTCAAAGGAATGTCCAGCGTTGGAATTGCCGACCAGCGAGGTGTCAAATAGGAACTTCCCAGATTTCCCAGACGTGTCCACGCCGACCTTCACCGGATCGAACTCTCGCCCGATGAAGAACGTTTTAGACCGCTCATTGTCTGGAAGCAGCAATTCGTAGAGATTCGGCACTGAGCCATTATGCAAGAAGGGGGGCGAGGCCCACATACCTTCAGCCGGGTTAGCCTTGTAGCCGATCGCCGGAATCGGATCGGGCGGCTCTGGATAAGAAGCCCGATAGCCGTGTGCCGAGACGAGTTCCTCATCGCTGAGTTTGAGCTTGGCTACCGCCTTGTCAAAGATCCCACGCTGTATCGCCTGGAACACAACGGGCGGTGGAGCGATCGCAGCCCCAGTGTCCGGCGCCGGCAGATACTCACTCATCCGTCCAGTCTTGACCGTCGGGTTGCTCTCGAACTGCGGACTTGAGAACTGCCCCGGATCGGTGCCGATAACATTGACGGAGACGATCGCATTCTCGATAAATCGCTTGTCTTGCTTTTTGGGTTCGCTCCAACGGTGCGGCCAGGTGGAGTGGCATCCGGCGCAGTTTTGCGCGAACAGTTGCGCTCCCTTGGCGGTCTTCTCTCGATCGATCTTGCCGAGAACACCTTCGGGCCATTGAGGTGGTGCAAGTCTCCGTAGAAGAGCCTCGCTGGCAATTTGGCCCTGAAGGTCTACGGTGGAGTCGAACAGCCCTAACTTCGGCGTCTTCGACGTTAAATCCATCCTCGCAAACACCCCCAGAGATTCACCCTGATTGCGGAGGATGGGGTCAAACAAGACGCCACTCCACTGCGCCCAGGCTGACTGCGGTATGTTCCAGACGAAAGACGGCTTGACTGGTGCGATCGGCGCTACCCAGTTTTGTGGAATGTCGAGCCAACGGGACTGCACCTGATTGTGAATCAGGCGGAGTGCATCCATGCGTCCCGGGCCAACAACGGTCGGTGTTACCGCAAGGATGCCGCGATAGCCATGAACTGCCGCCGCCTCCTCTTTCAGGCGCTTGCGTAACGCTTCCTTGCCAGCATCATCACGCTGTCCCAGCTTCTCTGCTAGCCGAGCGAACTTTTGCGGATCGGCAGCCGTTGCCGCCAGGGTATCATCCAGTCCCTCGATGAAGGCATGAACATCGAGTGTGGTGTTGTTACCGCCCGAAATACTGATCTTGGTTCCCTTGTGTTCGATCTGTCCATTATGACAGGCGGCACACGTCAATCCGATCCACTTGCCTTTCCATCGTCCGTCCGCTACCACCGTATTGGTTATGCCGATGGGTAGCCCGTTCGGGTTGTATTTGGAATCGGCGGGTTGGGGGACGAATCCATACTTGGCGAGGTTTTCATCGGCACGGAACAGCCCCTGATTATTCGCCGCCTCAAGGTTTAGGAAGATGTCGTAAGACATCGCAGCCGAACCCTGTGAGGTATAGTAATAGCGTAGCCGATCCTCTTGAGACCAACCTTGATCCAGGTAGACGACTTTCGCCTTTGTCGGTCGGTCTTGGGCAAACGAGGCGAGCATGAACGCCAGTGCCATCACCACACTGGCTAGCGCGAGAAGAACGATTCTCATCAGCTTTCTCATCGGTTTCTCCTAAACGTGATGATTGACCCATCTCCCTGCGGCGGAAACGAGTAGAACTCTGTCTCTGGCTCTCTTATTACCTCTAGTTATGAGAGTTTGACTTCAATCTCTTTTAAGTTTTATTTTTTTATTTAATTGCTTTTAATCTCTTAAGTTCTCATCCTACAAGAGGTCTCTTGCAAAAAAAATTTGCGGTATATTGAAGGGTTTATCTACTGTAATTTTAATCGTGCGATGTACAAGCGTGCCCGAAAACTATCTAGCCGCTTTCTTCAAGCGATACATGGGTGCCGCCTAATTCCCAGTCCCTTGTATTTGCGAGGTTGTGTAAAAGGGACTGGGGATTAGGGATTGGGGACTGGGTGTAAAATCGAAAAGTTATGATGCTTGCTCATTACCCACCACCAAATTTTAAAAAACAATTCCTGTTACCCAGTACCCAGTACCGGAGCGGCGAGGAGTTGAGAAGTCTAAACTATTACTTTCCTCTGCGACTAGAAGTCGCGGCTACACATACAAAACCCGCCTACGCGGGTTATAAAACTCGATTTTCTGCTAGTCCACGCAGGTGGACTTAGCTTGTGTAGTAGCTATTTATATTCGCTCAAAACTTTTCAAACAACCTCTTAACTCATCCTGAGTATCTCAACAAGAAGTTAGAAGAAATTTATCTCCAGATCATGACCTTTTTTTAATTAAAAATTAAGAATAATAATAATTTTTCATTAATTAATTTGGGGTACAAGCCCCCACTGATAGCGCAGCGTTAGCGACGTAGGAGCGTCTTGCAATTTTTAATTAATAATTTTTAATTTTTAATTGGAGCGTACTCTTTCAGAGAAGCAAGCTACGCGCAGCGTCTCGTAGAGAAGCGACTTGACATCCTTTGCCTGAATAATTCCCTTGTTGGTAATGACTTGGCAAGGATTACGCCGTAGTAGATTCGTGGCACGAATCTACTACACAGTTTACCCGGAGACTGTACCTATATCTAGTCTCCACTCCTGTTTGAGCAATTGCTGGAAAGTCGTTTCCCGAATTAGCATCTGTTCATACAGCACAAGCAAAAACTCTTGAGCTTGTTCATGGGACATCTGTTCCACTTTGTCGGCAAAGCAACGGATACTAAATTCTTGTTCTAATGATAATTCGATGGGTTGATTCATTCTTGGCTCCTGCATTAATTGGGGGCGAAAACGAGAAGCTCAATACTGGCGTGTTTGATATGTTTAAATTACCAGAATCCAGATTAAGCCTCTCTAATCACCGTTTCAGACTTTTAGTTAGTAACTAACCTGTTTATAGAGAGTTATTGAAATAGGTTGCCCAAAGAGTTCCAGTTACTCCAAGAGCGATTAACAGGTATGTAAAAAATTTGCCTAATTCAGGTTGTTGTCCTAGTACCTTATCTTCTTGACCACCAGTGAAAAATAATGACCAAGCTTGATTGGCATTAATTTTCTCAAAGTTGTTAAAACTAGGTCTGAAAACGACTGCTCCAAGCAAATTTTTATTGGGAAAATCAAAATCGGTTTTCATGATGTTTTCTCTATTGTTTTATTGATTTGATCAGGGGTTTATTGTTATCTGTTAACTAAATTCTGACATTAGGGATTTTTGCCCCTCTTAGATTAGTCATTAGGCTGATTTTTTTCAAATCTGCCTGAGCGTATCAGTCTAAAACTTCATTGGCATCCATATTGGTTGCCTCGCAACGAGTAGCGTTGTCGCTGGATGTTTTTATTATAGCTATATTTCGAAATATTGAGTTTTATTTCAAATTGAAAAAAAATATTAAGTTGATTTTTCCATATCTACCTTGGAGATGCGTAGGCGTATCGCGCCTGTCACCAGACATTGCAGTTTTGCCTCAGAAATAGCTCTGTATCTACCCTCTTGCGGTAAAGTTGCATAAGAACGTGCATCTAAAGCCAGGAGGAAAGAGTTGTGAAAGCAGTCTTGATGACGGCAGCTGGCAGTCCCGAAGTTCTGCAATTACAGGAAGTGCCAAACCCTGCTGTTCCTGTAGGTAATACTGAACTTTTAGTGCGTTTGGTAGCGGCTGGAATTAACCCGATTGACACTAAACTTCGTAGTCGAGGCACTTTCTACCCCGATCGCACGCCGACAATTTTAGGATGTGATGGTGCGGGTATTGTCGAAGCGGTGGGTGCTGGTGTTCAGCGTTTTCGCACAGGTGATGAGGTATATTTTTGCTATGGTGGTTTGGGCGCACACCAAGGCAATTATGCTGAATACACCGTTGTGGATGAGCGGTTTGTGGCACGTAAACCCACGTCTATCTCCTTTGCTGAAGCAGCCGCAGCGCCTTTGGTGTTAATAACCGCCTGGGAAGCTTTATATGAACGGGGACGATTGGAACCTGGGGAACGGGTTTTGATTCATGCGGGGGCTGGTGGTGTCGGTCATGTAGCAATTCAATTGGCTAAACTCAAAGGTGCTACTGTTTCTACCACAGTCAGTTCTGAGGAAAAAGCTAATTTCGTCAAAGAATTGGGTGCTGACCATGTAATTTTTTACAAACAAACAGACTTTGTGCAAGCGGTATTAGATTGGACTGGCGGCGAAGGCGTAGATTTGGCTTTTGATACCATCGGCGGCGAAACCTTTCACAAAAGCTTCCCCGCAGTGCGAGTCTATGGCGATATTGTGACGATTCTCGAACCAGATGCCAATACTGTTTGGAAAACTGCTAGGCTACGCAATCTCCGCATTGGTTTAGAATTAATGTTGACACCCGCGTTGCTAGGATTGGAGGAAATTCTCCAGCACCATGCAGCAATTCTCGAACAATCTGCGACTTGGATCGATGAAGGCAAGTTAAAAATCCATGTTAGTCACAAGTTTCCTTTGAAAGAAGCAGCTAAGGCGCACCAATTAATTGAAAGCGGGTCTGTGGCGGGTAAAATTGTTCTGCTGATTAGCGACGAATGATCCAACAATTTGCATAAATTATTTTTTAAACGCAGAGGCACACAGAGGTTAAACGCAAAGGTACGCAGAGGGGTTTCTCTGTACTCCTTTGCGTTTATTTGCGTTTTTTTAATTCTTCTCCTCTTCCTCTCCCTACCTGCTTGGGCAGCACAAACGCAGCCAGAACGCACACCCTTAACTCTGGAATTATTACAAGAACGACTGCGTACACCCACACTCCGCGAAGGCAATTTGACTGTCGATTTGCAGAAGATGGTGATTGATTTACGTCCAGAAAATGCCAGCTTTCGTGATGCTTTTTACCAATTATTGCGAAAAGAATTAGGTGCAAAACCTTTAGGTTTAGACCTCAGCTATGCTTTGATTTTGGGTGATTTTGTAGGCAGCGATTTGGGTTTAAGAACACCCTTGTATGTAAAAGCGATGTCTGGCGACAAGCCGCGAGGCGTCTACGCTCCCATTTTCACTGCTACCGAACAAGAAGAACTAGAACGTTTACGCTTTGTTTGTCTAGAGTCACTTGCAATCGCTTTACCCAACTCAAAAGATTGTCGATCGCTTTTAGGAACAGAGTCAACCCCAGCCAGTGAAATCGCCGTCTTTCGTGGTGCTTTGACACTGGTGCAAACTCGCTTCAATGGCGAAGTGAAGTTCTCCAATACATTTTTTCTTCAGTCTGTGGATGCCCAAGGTGCAACTTTTTTCCAACCCACTAACTGGACTGAAAGCAGATTCGCTCGTCCCGTTAGTTTCACCAGCGCTAACTTCCGGCAACCAAGCAATTTTCAGAGCAGTATTTTTTTTGAAAAAGCTAATTTCAAAAAAATCAAATTTCAGGAACTTGCTGATTTTCAAGGCAGTATTTTTGAAAAAACTGCTAACTTTAACCAAGCAACTTTTAAACTTTTGGCTAAATTCAGTAGTGTGCAATGGCAAGGAAATGCTGATTTTTCTGATGTGTATTTTGCTAATCAAGCCCAGTTTACTAAAGCAGATTTTAATCAGTTCCTCCTTTTAACAGAAGCGACTTTTGAGCAAGCTTTAAGCTTCCGGGAAGCGGAGTTTAACAAATCGGTAAATCTGCAAGGTGCGAACATTCTTAACCAAGCAGATTTTAGTGATGCGATATTTGCTACAGAGGCTTGTTTAAGCGTACCTGGTTTAACTTTTAACTCTAACCAAGCGAAAATTTTAGGTAATCCCGGTCAGATTGGTAAGATGTTCTGTATCCCAACATTGCAAGGTAATCAAAACATCTTGCGGAATTTGGGGCAAAATTTCCGTCAGCAACAGCAAGTTGCCGATGCCAATGAACTGGAATATACAAAACAACGACTGCGATTAAGAGAGTTCGGCCGTCGTCTGACGGCTACAAATATTAATAGTGCTTCTGTTGCAAGTTTGATTAACCTGGGTTTTTCTGCAACTCAAGCCCAAGCGATCGCCCAGCGTCGTCTGCTAAAATCCTTTCGCAACAGTAGTGAGTTACTCACCATAGCAGACATCGATTTAGAAAAATATACCCAATTAAGCGATCGCTTAATTGTTGGCGAAACCCTTTCTATACTTGGCTGGTTACTGCAAGCTTGGAGTTGGTTGGCGTTGAGTGTATTGCTGTTGTTAAGTGGCTATGGTACGAATTTTTGGTTAGTATTTGGCGTGGGAGGATTAGCGATCGCTTATTTCGGCTTACTATTTTGGCTGGTGGATCGCTATCGTCGGCTGCATCCCGTACCAATTATTCCCACATTCTACGAAACCATTTCGATATTAATCAGTTTTAGCGTTTTAGAATTCTTCAGCTTACTAGCGATCTTTCGCAATGCTCAACAACCTTGGCTGACGTTGGGGTGTCTTTTAATAATTATTGTCCCCGTCCCAATGGCTTTATTGATTCGACTTTATCAACAAGGTCGTTATCACGATTTAATGGACGTTTCTTACTTCACAGAAGACGGTACATTTCGCCAGTTACGATTATTGATTGGGCGTTTGCCAGTGATACCAAGGAATCAGACATTTCGGGAACGATATATGCCTTTGTTGTGCGATCGCCGCTGGAATTGGCTCAATTACTATGATTTTAGCCTCAACAACCTAGTTAAATTAGGATTTAACGACATTCGTCTACGAGATGAACATTTACCAGGTATCATCTCTGCACTTGCTTGGTATCAATGGAGTTTCGGTTTAATTTACATCACCCTAGTTTTGTGGACACTTTCCCGCACAATTCCGGGATTGAATTTGCTGATTTATCTGAAGTAGCTATTTAACATTTTCGGGCTGCCACTGTCGATTGTAAACTTTAATATAGCAATCCTAAATGAGTTGTGAAAATGCGCGATGTCCAGATCCCCGACTT
>NZ_JBDNJQ010000167.1:0-18156 GCF_051172895.1 Nostoc sp. CALU 1950
CCCCAGTCCCTTACCTCTACGAGTGATTCAGAAATCAAATCGGATTGCTATATAGCTTATTTATAATTCTATATTTTCATCTTTCAACTTCCATTATTTGAACCTCGATAAATTCGCTCCATCTGCTCTGGAGAAAGGCGTCTCATTGGAAACCATTCAAATGGAGAAACAGATTGTTTCTCATAAGGTTGAACATCATCTTGCGAGTTTTGAGGGGAACGCACTACTACATTAGTATTTGAAGCCTGGCCACTGAACGACTCATCTATTTCCGAATCTGGAAGCTGAGTTTGAGGCAAAACATAAGCGTGTTTTTGGGGATCGTATGCGAAAACTTCTCCTGTTTCAATGTGATAAATCCAAGCATAAATGCTGAGTTCCCCCTGATAAAGCTTAGAGTGAATCACTGGATATGTCCGCAAATTCTCAATTTGAGTAAGAACATTTTCGGCAATCATAATCTCTAGCAGTTCTTCGCCGTCGTAGTGACTGTAGTGGTCTATAACTAGCCTTCGAGTTGCCTCTGCATATTTAAGCCAATCATGTACGAGCGGCATTTCATCGCTGAGATTGTGTAACTTCATTAATCCTTTCATTGCACCGCAATGAGAGTGACCACAAATAATAATTTGGCGAATATCTAAAGCTTGAATAGCATATTCAATTGTCGCGCCTTCACCGCCATTACTTGCCCCATACGGTGGAATGATGTTACCTGCATTGCGAATGACAAATAATTCACCAACTTGGGCTTGTGTAATTAGATTTGGATCGAGACGCGAATCAGAACAGGTAATAAATAATACTCTAGGCTTTTGACCCTGTGAAAGTTGCTCAAATAATTGTTGATGTGTCGAAAAATAGCTAGATTTAAATTCGCGCAGACCTTTAATTAATCTCTTCATTACTAAGCTCTAGAAAAATTTGGGGGTTCAGAAACAAATCACATACATCAGATTGAGGTAGTAAAGATGACTTTCTTTCTACGTTTTTTCAATTGTAAAGATTACTATATTATAAATTCATTTAGTGCTTTTTATAACATCTATCATTGGGGTGAGTTGCTTTTTTCACTTCCTCCCCCCTATTACTTAGCAACTCATATTACTGTATCAGAATGCCTTGATCCTATTTCAAATTTTTGAATTACAAGTAATTAGTCGGACATGATATTATCTGCTCTGGGAAAATTTGATGGTCAGTTTGCGACATCAAAATTTTTGCCGTACACTGAGCGATCGCCTGCGGTAAGCTTTTTGGGTGAAGCTTGCAGGCTCACCGCAACACGTCTACTATAATTTCCAATTCTCCCCCTTACCCTCTTGCGAATTCTTAATTAGTTGATACACTTGTTCTTCATTAGCCCAGGGAACCAGCGCCTATGGTGCACATCAAGCGCGTGGAACTTACGAACTTCAAATCCTTCGGTGGCACTACTTCTGTCCCTTTGCTACCGGGGTGTACTGTCATATCTGGGCCAAATGGTTCGGGTAAATCGAATATTTTAGATGCACTGCTCTTTTGCCTGGGACTCTCCAGTTCTAAGGGAATGCGAGCCGATCGCCTACCAGATTTGGTAAATAACACCCAAACGGCTAAAGGACGCGCTTCTATTGAAGCTAGCGTGACAGTGACATTTGACTTGTCGGGGGAGGATGTCTTACCCAAAACTGCAAAGGCGCAGAGTGAAGAAGCAGAGGAAGTCGGAGAAGTAGAGGAAGAAAATCCAAAATCCAAAATCCAAAATCCAAAATTGGGCGAGTGGAGTGTTACTAGAAGGCTGCGAGTCAGTCACCAAGGTAGTTACACGTCAAATTACTATATTAATGGTGAAGCTTGCACACTGACGCAGTTGCATGAAGAACTAAGTAACCTACGGGTTTATCCTGAAGGCTACAACGTGGTGCTGCAAGGGGATGTCACCAGCATTATCTCGATGAATGCGCGGGAACGGCGGGAAATTATTGATGAATTGGCTGGGGTGGCGGCGTTCGATCGCAAAATCATCCAAGCCAAATCAACTTTAGATGAAGTGAAGGAAAAGGAAGATAGCTGTCGGATTATTGAAACGGAATTAACTGCACAGCGCGATCGCCTTTCCCAAGATCGGGCTAAAGCTGAGAGATATCAAAAACTTCGCACAGAATTTCTAGCGAAACAATCCTGGGAAGCTGTTTTATCATGGCGATCGCTACAAACACACCAAGAAAAATTAGTTCACGAAATTCAAACAGGCGATCGCAATTCTACTGAACTCACTACCCAACTCACAAACCTCAATTCCGAAATCGTCCAAAAAACTGCTGAACTAGAAGAACTCAATGCCCATGTAAAAGCATTGGGAGAAGAAGAACTTTTAGCGGTACAATCCACCCTCGCCACCCAAGAAGCAGAACGAAAACAACTCCAGCGTCAACTCACAGAATTACAAACAGCTTCCCAAGAAACTGCCAAACGTCTAACTCAAACTCAGCAAGAAATTCAAAAACACCGCCATTCCCTACAAGAAATTGCCGAAACACAAATTGTAGAGACGCGATTCATCGCGTCTTCCCAACACCAAAGGAATGAAGCCCACCAAGCCTTAGAAACCTCCCGCGAAGCCGCCGCCGAAATCGCCTCAGCTTCCGAAGCGTGGGTGCAGCAACAAACAGCATTCAACCGTCAAATTGAAGCTTTACTGCACACCCTAGAACCGCAACGCACCGAACAAGCACAACTCAGAGAACGCAATAATCAGTTACAGCAACTTATCCAAGAGCAAACTCAGTTAATTGAACGCGACGAACCCCTGTTAGCAGAAAAACAAACTGAGTGTAGTCGAGTTGAAACGGAATTTAACACCTCTAGCGAACCCATCCAAAATTTAGCCCAAAATCTCTCAGCCACAGAACAAGAACTGCAAATCCAACAGGAAACCCAAAAGCGGTTACTTTTTGAACAACGCGAAAAACAACGCCAGTTGGATAAAATAGAGGCGCAAACCCAAGCACAACAAGAAGTCCAAGGAACCCAAGCCAGTAAAGTCATTTTACAATCGGGAATGCCTGGACTTTGTGGTTTAGTTGTGCAGTTAGGAAAGGTGGAACCCCGCCATCAACTAGCTTTAGAAATGGCTGCCGGTGGACGCTTGGGACATATCGTGGTGGAAGATGATAGTGTCGCCGCAGCAGGAATTGAACTGCTCAAACAGAAACGTGCAGGGAGAGCGACTTTTTTACCGCTAAATAAAATTCACGCTCCCAAATTTACTCAAGATGCAACGCTGCGTTTTGCTAGCGGTTTCGTTAATTATGCTGTGAACTTAGTCGATTGCGATCGCCGTTACAAAGATGTATTTAGCTATGTTTTCGGTAACACGGTGGTATTTGCCAGCCTTGAGGCGGCGCGGAAAAACTTAGGACTGTATCGCATTGTTACCTTAGACGGGGAGCTATTAGAAACCAGCGGTGCAATGACTGGTGGTAGTAACAGCAATCGTTCATCCTTGCGGTTTGGCAATGCGGAAGCGGCGGAATCTGATGAAGCGATCGCTTTAAGAAGTCGCTTGGTGGATATTGAGCGAGTTTTAGAGCGTTGTACTGAAGCGATCGCCACGTTATCAGCCAGAACCAAAAAACTCACCCAGGAACTAACAGAAGCCCGTCAAGCGCGGCGCGAACAGCAGTTGCAATTGGAGCAGTTGCAGAAAGACATTAAGAATTTAACAGCACAATTAGAGGGGACGCGATCGCAACTCGCCCAAAATAGCCAAAAGTTAACCACTGCTCAATCCCGATTAGAAATTTTAGAGCGGGAATTACCTGGACAAGAAAATGAGTTGCAACAATTACGACACGCCTTAGCAGAGTTAGAGGCATCTCAAACTCCCAGTGAATGGCAACAAATCCAGGCAACCATTAAAATTCAAGAGCAACAATTGCAACAACGCGAAACGACGTTACGAGAAGCTGAACAAAGATTAAAAAATTTAGAAAATCAGCAACAACGTTTGCAAGAAAAAATCCAAGAAGGTGAAACGCGAATCACCGAATACGAAACCCAACAAATCTCTTGTACAGACGCGATGAATCGCGTCTCCACACAAATCACAACGATAGACGAGCAAATCACCCAAACCCGCGCCAACCTCAGCGTTATGGAGCAAAATTTGGGAGAAGAAAAACAAAAACGCGACGCTACAGAACTGGAAGTGCGATCGCACCTTTTGCGCCAACAACAATTGCAATGGGAAATCGAAAAACTCAAAGAAACCCAAGAGAAGCGGCGAGAGGAACTAATTGCACTGCAAAGCCAGTTGCGGGATGTGGGAGCAGAATTGCCAAATCCCCTGCCGGAAGTTCCAGATAAAGTAGATTTAGAAGAATTGCAGAAAGAATTGCGATCGCTTACCAAACGCTTACAGGCAATGGAACCCGTTAATATGCTGGCGTTGGAAGAATATGAACGCACTCAAAACCGCCTCCAAGAACTGACGCAAAAATTAGAGACACTAGAAGGAGAACGCACCGAACTACTTTTGCGGATTGAAAACTTTACCACATTGCGGCAACTTGCCTTTAAAGAAGCTTTCGATGCCGTTAACGAAAACTTTCAATCAATTTTTGCCATTCTTTCAGACGGTGACGGCTTCTTACAACTCGAAAATCCCGAAGATCCCTTTAGCAGTGGGCTAAATTTAGTCGCGCACCCCAAAGGCAAACCCGTACAGCGCCTAGCTTCCATGTCTGGGGGAGAAAAATCACTTACAGCCCTGAGCTTTATCTTTGCCCTCCAACGCTACCGCCCATCACCCTTTTACGCCTTTGACGAAGTAGATATGTTTTTGGATGGGGCAAACGTAGAACGATTAGCTAGAATGATTAAACAACAGTCACAACAAGCGCAATTTATAGTTGTGAGTTTGCGTCGTCCGATGATAGAATCAGCCGAACGCACAATTGGCGTTACTCAAGCACGAGGAGCTTACACTCAAGTTTTGGGGATTAAGTTACAATCATCCAATACACCTGCTTGAGTTTTTGTTAATAATAGTGTATAGATAAACCGGATTCGAGATCAGGACTCGGTATAGAATGACCTCCGAACAGATAATTAGGCGTTCCGACATATTAAATACCCAGGTGATTACCCGCGACAACGGCAAGCGGCTAGGCATAATCAGTCAAGTCTGGGTTGATATTGATCAGCGAGAGGTTGTGGCTCTTGGTTTGCGAGACAGCCTGATCTCTATTTCGGGCATACCGCGCTACATGTACCTCAACAACATCAGCCAGATTGGTGATGTCATCCTAGTTGATAACGAAGATGTAATTGAAGATATCGAAGTTGAATCTCTCAGTAATCTGATTAACTGGGAAGTAATTACAGAAACAGGTGAAGTACTAGGCAAAGTTCGGGGTTTCAAGTTCGACGGCGAAACCGGGAAGCTTAACTCCATAGTTATTGCTTCTTTAGGATTGCCCCAAATTCCCGATCAATTTGTGAGTACTTATGAGTTCTCAGTAGATGAAATTGTCAGCACTGGCCCCAATCGGTTGATTGTGTTTGAGGGAGCCGAAGAACGGGTAGACCAGTTGACAGTTGGTTTACTAGAGCGCCTGGGTATCGGTAAAGCACCCTGGGAGCGCGATGAAGATACAGAATACGGCGGCTATACTCCACCGCGCCAAGTTGCACCACCCAATCAACTGCCTAGTGGAGTGCCATTGCAGCCACCCAGGCAAAAAGTTCGCGCCCCCGAACCAGTAGCGCGGGAAGAAGAATGGACAGAAGACTATGTGGAAGAAGAAAGGCCACAGCGTCAGGTAATGAAGGCACGGCAGTATGAATCTATTCAATACGAAGAAGACGAGGAAGAAGATAACTGGAGCGAGGCAACGGGCAACGACAGATATCAACAACCGCAGCAGCCGCTAAAGTATGAAGCCAAGCCTTACAGCAAGCCTTATGTTGATGAATACGATGATTATGACGACGTAGAGGGCGATGCTTGGGAAGATGAGCCGAAGCCTGTGAATATTCCCAAAAAAATCAAGGAAAGACAGCCAGAATACGAAGAAGAAGGTGGATATTAAGTAATTCGTAATTCGTAGTTCGTAATTAAATTTCAAGATTAGTCTAGCTCTTTCCTTAGAAGTAAGGAGGGGGCTAATTTTTAGTCTGGATAATGGTTTTATGACTAAATTGTGTGTAATTAATTTTGTTTAAGTACTTATAGCGAAGACACTGTAGGCGATAGCTCTAATATTTTTTGTCAATTTTCATTTTTATAAACCTTGCTACGATGTCCGACATCTATAACATTTACCAATAAAACATCATCGAAAATATCGTATATAACTCGATAATCGCCTACTCTAATTCGATATGTGTTTTCTCCACCCTGTAACTTTTTAACTCCATTGGGACGTGGTTCTATAGCCAACTCATCTATTTTGGGTTGTATGCGATCTTGTAATTCTTGAGATAATTTTTTAAACATTTTTCTAGCACCTTTGGTAAATTTAATTTCGTAAGTCACGCTACGTCCTTTTTTCTTTCATTAGCGATTTCCTTTTTAATATCGTCCCATGCGATAAGACTATTATTTTCTAGATCACTTTTAGCAGCATGATAGGCTTTTAAATCGTTCTCGTCCTCTTCATCTTCGATTTTTTCAAGTAGTGCATGAATTTCATCTAGAGTACTGTCGTAAGCTTGGTTTAGCAGTACGTTGATAGCTTTGATTAATTGTTCGCGTTCGTGTTCGGTTTTCATAATTAAGCCTCTTTAAGATTGTTAAGTTTGATTAATTTATCAATTCTATTTTTTACAATGTATGTTTTGAAAACTCAATATCATCTAAGGGTAATAATCCTTCGTCCACGTCGGCAAAGTCTTCGTCCAGTGGTTCAAGGGTGGAAAGGGTTTCCAGGAGGGATTTTTTCTTGATGGGGGAAATGATGGCGAAGGGGATACCGTTTTGGGTAATAGTGAGCGGTTCGCCTGTTTTTTGGGCTTGGTTGAGTAGGGTTTGGATGGTTTCGGGGAGATCGGAAAGGGTGATTTGTGTCATGGTGGGTTCTGGGGTTAGCGGATGGGGGCCTGGCGCACATCTATTTTACCTGTGACGGCGTTGGTGATGAGGGCGGTGCGATATTCAAAACAAGATTAAATCCGGGATTCCACGAGCCAGAACTGTCACACCACAATTAAATGGATCTATCTAGTACTTATGAACTAATTAACTCTAGGATCAATGCTAAAACAGTTTGTAACTAATTAGTGAACGTGAGTTCGACAAGTCTTATTTGACCTCTCCCCCAGCCCCTCTCCGACGCGGAGAGGGGAGCAAAAAGCGGAATTTTTCTTGCTCCTCCCTTTCCGTTTCGGAGAGGGAGGCTGAGAGGGAGAGGTTCATCGAACTCACGTTAATTAGTTAACTGTTCAGAAACTCACTAAAAACTGCTAGCGTCAAACAAAGGAAAATACTGTTGTGGACTTTCGAGTTTGAAAACCCGTTCTAATTATTTGCAACTACTGCCTTATATCCAACTCCAGTGGCAAACCATCGCCAAAGGACTTGTTGGTATCTTGGGATACGTACTGGCGACATTAGTGTTGATCAATCTTGCCGGGAAATTGGCAACTCCCTTTGCACAAGGTAATGTAGTAGCGATCGCTCAAATAACTGGCAGCTGTGCCTTAGTCTTTCTTGTCAGAGGCTTATTTCAGTCTATACAAGATATGTACATGGCGAAAGCTGCTTTGCGAGTGGCTTTTCATCTCCGCCAGCAAGTCTACGCACATCTTCAAAAGTTAAATCTCAGCTATTTTGAAACGGCAAAAGCAGGTGATTTATCTTACCGCCTCACAGAAGATGTTGACCGCGTTGGCGAAGTGGTAAATAAAGTATTTCACGACTTTATCCCCTGCATTTTGCAATTGGTAGCAATTCCAATTTACATGGTTTACCTAAATTGGCAACTGACACTCGCAACAGTCATAATTGCCCCGCTGATGGGTATTTTAATCGGCTGGTTTGGTGAACGGTTGGGCAAGTATTCCTTAAAAAGTCAAAATCGCGTGTCGGGTTTATCAGCCATCCTGGCAGAAGTTTTCAATGGTATTCGTTTGGTACAAGCTTTTGCTGCCGAAAATTACGAAATCGCCCGCTTTGGCTATGAAGCAGAACGCAGCCTGAAAGCAAAATACTCAGCCGAACGCCTCAAAGCAATTCAGATTCCCATCATCGGATTTCTCGAAGCCTTAAGTGCGTTATCGTTACTGATTGTGGGAGCGTGGCAAATTTCCCAAAACAACTTGACAGTGGCGAATTTTTTCAGCTATCTGGCGGCGGCGGCGCTGTTAATTGATCCCATTGGTCATACTACTAATAACTACAACGAATTTAAGCAGGGTGAGGCATCTGTTGACCGCGTTTTTGAATTGATGGCAATTCAGCCGACGGTGATCGAAAAGATAAATGCGATCGCTCTCCCCCCAGTCAATGGCAAAGTAGAATATCGTCATATTTCCTTCGCCTATAAACCAGGTGAACCCGTATTAAAAGATATCAGTTTATTGGTATCGCCAGGTGAAGCGATCGCTCTTGTGGGTTCTTCTGGTGCTGGTAAAACCACTTTTGTGAATCTTTTACCCCGTTTTTACGATCCTGAAGTTGGTCAAATATTAATTGACGATGTTGATATTCGGGATGTGAAGCTGCATAGTCTGCGGCGACAAATTGGGATTGTTCCTCAAGAAACCATCATGTTTTCGGGGACAATTGCTCAAAATATCGCCTTTGGACAAGATATTTTTGACATAAAAGCAGTGAAAGAGGCGGCGAAAATTGCTAATGCTCATCAGTTTATTAGCCAACTGCCAGAGGGTTATAAGACTTGGGTGGGTGAACGTGGGGTAAACTTATCTGGTGGACAAAGACAAAGAATTGCGATCGCTCGTGCTGTTCTCCTCAATCCCCAAATCTTGATTCTAGATGAGGCGACATCAGCATTAGATTCCGAGTCAGAAGCACTTGTACAGGAAGCGCTGGAAAGATTGATGGAAAAACGGACGGTGTTTATTATTGCTCACCGTTTATCAACAGTTAGAAGGTGCGATCGCATTTTAGTTCTCGAACAGGGACAAATTGTCGAATCGGGAACCCATGAAGAATTATTAGCTTTAGAACATCGCTATGCCCGGTTTTATGCCCAGCAGTTTAGTTAGCTATTTAATTTTTAGGAATTTAACATGGTTTTTGCAAAAATAATTTCGTTAACAATATCCATCACATCATTTATTACATCTTCTGCTGTTGATGGGTCATTGATATATTGATTCAGTGACTTGAATTTTTCAGGTGAGATATTTCCCATTAATTTACTATCCCAATTTGCCAGCATTTCGTCGAACACTTTTTTGGCATCGCCATTAGTGCATACAATAGGAATCACCGGAATTTTTTCTTGTTTAGCATACAGATAAGTTTCATAAGTTCCGCCGACACCCCCCACAAGAATAACCAAATCTGAATGTCGCAGACAATTGAGCCATTCATTAATACCTGACTCTGTGTATTCGACTTTTCCACCCTTAAATACAGGTTGTTTTCCTTGTGGAACAAAGTGGGTTAACTTATCCGTTAGGCGAATATTTTTTTGTGCTATTTTTTCAGCAAACTTATCCGCTACAACATAATCTACTCCCTCCCATCCACCTGTGATCAGGTTGTAGTTATATTCTGCTATTTTTTCACCAAGTTTTTGAGTACACCAATTAACTTCATTAGGAATATTAAAGTTTCCTGTTCCTGCAACTAAAATGTTTTTTGTACTTCTGAGTTGAACAGCATCATTTCTAATAGCATCATTAAGCTGATTTATAAATGCATTAAAGTTATTAGTTGGATTTACGCTTAATTTATCCGAGATGAAAAACATAAATTCATCAATTTTTTCTGAAATTTCTATAATTTTTGCCGCAACATTATGCATTGCTGAATATTCATAGGAAAATAGTTCGGAATCAATAATTTCTTCTATTTTTTCTCTCTGTTGCTTCCAGTATTTTATGTACTCGATCTTGCCTTCTTTGGTATATATATTGGCATCCTCTAAAACAACTGGAAAAACTCTTTGCTCATAATCCTTGTGTTTCATGATTTCAACAGCTTCAAACATACAGTATTCCGATCGCAAATATTTGTCGCTGACTACAAGAATTACATAGTTACCACGCCCGATTTCCTGCATGAATTTCTGTATACTCTTACCTAGCGTTAAATAGTTGCGATCGCGAATTAAGTTGTAACGTTCAGAAACAAGTGCAGCACAAATTTTATCAACCAATTCTTCGCGTTGTCTGCCTAATTCACTCTGGTTATCTTTCCATGCATACGATATGTATATCTGATTCATTTTTTTAGATTTTCTTAGATGCTATAGAAGTTTGGAAACAATTGGGCAAATATAATTTGCTAATACACAAACCAATCCTAATTACGTAGGCTTAAAAAACCAGCGTATGCAAAAATAATTCTGAAGCGAGGTTTACCAAAATCAGAACTTTCGATTTAGTCTGTGTAGACATGATTTCTAATCGCCAAAGCTGAATAAAATTTTACTTTTAGATTTGACAAAAAACCTACGTATTTTCTCGCAATTAAATCGGGATTTTTATAGTTCAATACAGTTCAGATAAGACCAAAACACTTGTAGAGACGGCGATTTATCGCGTCTCAAAAACCCACGATTTTGTATAAGTAGCGCTTAACCCAAGCGTATTAGTTTATAGTCGTTTTTAGAGACGTTGCAATGCAACGTCTCTTCTTAGATTATTGGTCGTGTCAATTACAGAAAATTTAATCTCAATAACTCTATAGAAATTAAGAATAAAATAGCTATAACTTGACTACTTTTTAGATTTGATTTGCTGCAATAAATCATAAAAAGGTTGCCAATTATCTTCCTGAGTAATTGGTTCCCAAATAGACTCAATCACAGGTCTTAATAATGCCGTTTTCGGATTATGAACAGTTAGAGTTTGGGCAATTACATCGATGCGATCGCAGTCCAGATCATTCAAAATTTTATGGTATAGTATGCACCAATCATCAAAAATTCCTGACGCACCCGGTACTGGTACAATATCTGAACTGTTCATCACAAAACCTGGTTCATCTCGCCATTTAGATGAAAAGCTGCGAGCCATCTCATAAAAAAATTGGTGATAACCAATTTGGCTCTCTTTCAAAAATTCAATCGTTAGATTCAATAGTTCTTGAGCTTGTGCATCTGGCAATTCCACAAAACCCAACTTTTTCAACATCAAAGAACTGTATTCAGCTTGATAATACTCATCAAACCTGGCTAATCCCGCCTCCATATCACCTTTATCAATAATTGCCTTAAAAGGTTCCTGGAGCATTTCTAAATTCAAGTGGCAAATACTTGGCTGATTGCCGTAACAGTAGCGTCCATAATAGTCAAAATATGCAGCTATAAAGGATGGGTTGTAAGTCGGGATAAACGCGTAAGGGCCATAATCAAAACTCTCTCCAGTAATCGACATATTGTCAGTATTGAGAACTGCATGACAAAATCCAGCCGCCATCCATTGGGCTACTAGTTCTGCCACCCGTTTAACTAATTCGGCGTAAAACAGGGCATATTTATCTTGTTCAGCAGTTAAGTGTTGATAATACTGCTCAATTACGTGGTCTAACAGCTTCTTAGTTAAATCTGGACGCTGGAAATAGTGCAGTCGCTCAAAAGTGCCAAACCGAATATGAGAACTGCTCATCCTAACCATCACAGATGAACGAGTCGGTGAAGGTTCATCGCCCCGCCAGAGGGGTAAACCTGTTTCAATCATGGTCAGACAGCGCGAGGTACGTACACCTAAGTGGTGCAGTGCTTCCGCAGCCAGAACTTCCCGTATCCCACCTTTGAGCGTGAGCAAACCATCGCCACCACGAGAGTAGGGCGTTCTTCCAGAACCTTTTGTGCCAAAATCGTATAATTCGCCATCATTGGCGCGTACTTGCCCGTAGAGAAAGCCCCTACCATCGCCCAACTGTCCGTTATATTCACCAAATTGATAGCCGTGGTAACGCAATGCCAATAAGGGTTTGCGCCCCTGAAATCGGCCAAAGGCTGTGATGAAATCTTCGTCTTTGACTACTTGGGGGTCTAGACCGAAACGGGGTAATAGTTCATCGTTACGCCAACGCAGGAGGTGTTGGGGAAATTCTGCTGCTGCAACCTCATCATAGTAGTCATCGCCTAGAGATTCTAAGGCGCTTTCGTAGTTGAGGGTGAGAAAAGGATTGCTAGAATTATTGTAGTTTGGAGTTTCAGCCAGAGTCATTACGAGCAAAGCTTAATTCATTCTTCCCTTAATACTACCTCTGGCTTCAGCATCAGCATAGATGCAAAAAGCGACCCATATCTAAAATATGGTAGCGCTACCATCAAAATCTAGAGCACATAATAATATTGTGTTCTATGATTAGAGCCTATTTATAAAGTAAATATTAAGTAGGGTATGTTACGGCTGTGTAAGAGTTTGAGGGTTTGAGAAAGTTTAATTTAGCTGTAACATACCATATTTCCAGGTGCGTTAAATCAGCGCCTAACGAACCTGGAAATTTAAGGTTTACTTTATGAATGGTCTCTTACTTTTGAATTGATAACCCTAAGAATTAAATTACGAATTATTTTAAAATTTAGGTGCTTGCCAATTAGGATTGATGAGACTTGTCAGAATATGATCTTCCCATTGCCCATTAATTAACAGATAGTCTCTAGCATATCCTTCAATGACAAAACCGAGTCTTTTTAGTACACTACCACTACGCCGATTGTGAGGCATATAATTAGCCATAATGCGGTGAAAATTTAACTCTTGGAATACATGTTGAGTCGCGGCTTTTAGCCCTTCTGTCATATATCCTTTACCTTGTTTCCTTTCAGCAAGGCTATATCCCACATAGCAAAAATGAGCAGCTCCTCGGACAAAATTACTAAAATTGACCGTTCCAATCACTACAGTGGGATTTTTTTTAGTAAAAATAAATAATTTTAACGATTGGCCATTGATAAATTCCAGAAAACTATTCTCTATCTGATACTGCCAATATTCTTCAGTGAAAAAACCATCCGCCCAAAGAGGATAGAATGGAGTGAGATAACTTTTATTCTCAATAAAGTATTTGAGAATTTGGGGTACATCTTCATGGATCGCTGCTCGTAATAATAGGCGATCGCTTGTAATTATTGGCAGTTCTGATATCATAAATTACTTAATCAGCGGGATCTCTTCCAAGAGCATTCTCTAAATTTTATAAATTCTCTCATAACCTGTGGTTGAGTAGCAGCAGTTAGATTAGCTGTCTCATTATCAGCACTTACGCAAGGGTCGCACTTATGCAAGGGTGATAGTTTTTCCATTTTTACCCAATGCCCTTTACAACAGAATAGAGTGAGTATTTTTGCTCTTAATCTGCCATTCAACCAAAATCTTGATAAGCTGATGTCTAATATCTAGAGCGGAAGGATTGAGAGCCAATGGGTGACAAAGCACAGTGCGGGGCATAACTTCGATAAAATCGCTTTGCCCAAACGCTGTACCGCAGGAAATTCAAGCAAAAGACAGCTCTTGATTAACCCAGTTTACAAGAAGGATAGTGATGTGGTGGGAATACGCTACGATTGGCAGGAATTAGAGATTCGGGCGATATACAACACGCCATTGCTAGAGCTTGTTTATCAAGCTGCTAGCGTGCATCGCCAATATCATGACCCAACAAAAATACAAGTTTGTAAGCTCATATCGATTAAAACGGGAGGTTGTCCAGAAGATTGTAGCTACTGTGCCCAATCTTCCCGCTATAAAACAGAGGTAAAGGCGCAAGCACTCCTCGAAAAGGAAACGGTGGTTAACATCGCCCAGAAAGCCAAAGAAACTGGTGTTAGTCGCATCTGCATGGGTGCTGCTTGGCGAGAAGTGCGGGATAACTCACAATTTGAGGAAGTCCTGGACATGGTCAAGGATGTAACCGCAATGGGTTTAGAAGTGTGCTGCACTCTAGGTATGTTGACGGCAAATCAGGCCAAAAAATTGGAAGAAGCGGGACTTTATGCCTACAACCATAACTTAGATACCTCGCAGGAATATTACAGCACAATTATTACCACAAGGACATATAGCGATCGCTTGAACACGATTGAGAATGTCCGTCAGACAAATGTCACTGTCTGTTCCGGCGGCATCCTGGGTTTGGGCGAAACTGTAGATGACCGTGTTGGAATGTTACAAACTCTGGCAAATTTACATCCCCATCCAGAGTCCGTGCCAATTAATATTCTTTCACAAGTGCCAGGCACACCCTTAGAAAATCAGCCTGATGTCCCCATTTGGGATATTGTGCGGATGATTGCCACAGCCAGAATTTTAATGCCAGCTTCCGATGTGCGTCTTAGTGCCGGTAGAGCTAGACTTTCTCAAGTTGAGCAAGCTTTCTGCTTTATGGCAGGAGCTAATTCTATCTTTTCCAGCGACGACAATAAGATGTTGACGGTAACAACTCCCTGCCCAGATTACGATACTGACCGAGAAATGCTGAATTTACTTGGTTTGGGAATGCGTCCACCTTCCCAAAGACAAGAGAAGGTAGCAAGTCCGGCTGTTGTAGGATAAATATCTTTTTGTGGGATAGTCGAAACGGCCATCCCACAATAAATAATTGGATATTTTTTATCTAAATTTCCTAAGCAGGTGTCAATAAAATCAACTGCTGTTGTAAAAGGGTTCTTACCCCATCTAATCCCAGTTCTACACCTGCCAAAATTTCTGCAATTGTGGAATTTTTATCACACTTTTGCATAAACTCAAACTCCGCTACAGATAAATTAACTATCTGGTAATCGTAATTAAAGAAACATTGACTGGGAAATCCCTCAATACAAGGATTCAGTTCGGGAATCGCTGCTAGAAGAACATTATCCTCTGACCAGTCAGCTTTGATTAAAGGAGGACGACTGAGGAAAAACTCGTAATGAGTTACTTCTGGGTCTAATAATTCTATCAGGCGGTAAAGCTGGCGATCGCTCAATTCTTTTGCCCGTTCCACTAACTCTGGTGCTTTGCCTAAAAGTCTCTCCAAATCCCAAAAGCTCGGATTCGAGAAACCAATAAATTCCAATCCTGAAGCATCAATTAATTCAAACAGCGTCTCAATGTTGTAGTCAATTTCTTGAGGATGAACGTACATATCGGCAAAGTATTCATCCTTATTGTTTTCTAATGACCAACGTTGTTTATCGTATTTGACAATTCGATTATTTTCTGGTAAAGAAGCAAATATTTGTCGCCCAACTTGGACACCATCGCGGTAGTCGCCTTTTTTGTCACCTTGAATAAGTGCGATCGCTTTTTGCATGAGTTGAATTTCCCAGCGTCCCAACTCCCCATACACAAAAATGTGCATTAAGCCGCCTGGGGCTAACTTCTTCGCCAAAGCTTGAATCCCGCGAATGGGATCGGGGGTATGATGCAAAACGCCAACACAGTTAATTAAATCAAACTCACCAGGCAGCTGTTCCACATCAAACAAACTGAGGTGATGAAATTCAACGCGGTTAGCCCCTGAACGCTGACAACGTTCTTTGGCTACAGCTAAAGCACCCGTACTGAGGTCAATTCCTACAACAGAAGCTTGAGGATTGAGGTGAACCAGGTACTCTGTACCCACACCAGTACCGCAACCTGCATCTAAAATCCGAATATCTTGCCTTTGGGGTTTTTGACCTGTGCAGAAGTTATGAGCGGCTAGCCAATTCCAGCGCCAGTTGTAACCTGGAGGTGGTTCATCCAACAGGGCTTCCGGCGGAAAGGGGTAGGTATTGTAGAGTTTGGCAACAGCAGCACTAACAGTTTGGGAATCGGACATAGTAAGTAAATCTTGGGGCAATTCTGAGTTTATCGAATATTTGTTGCTCACAGCCAAGAAGTTTTACCACCCGTTTTCAGGAAGTTGAGTTAAACTGGTTTGTTGTATAAATTTTACATTTGGCATTAACAAATGGTTGCTCATCAAATGTCACCACTAATGAATAAACCCGTTCATAAAATTCTCTTTGGCAGTCCTGGAACTGGCAAAAGCCACAGAATAGTTTCCGAGATTATCCCTAATTACTTAGGTATAGATGAATGTACTAATCCTGAAAATATTATCAAAACAGTTTTTCACCCAGAATATACCTATGGGGATTTTATGGGCAAATTAATACCCATTACGATGAAATCGGGAAAAGTAGAGTACAACTACTATGAAGGGCATTTTTTAAAAGCACTCTCTCAAGCTTATAAGAACATTAAGGAAGCCTATGATAAAGAAGGTAAACAACTGAGTCAACCGAAAAATGTTGCTCTTGTGATTGATGAAATAAATAGAGGTAACTCCTCAGCTATATTTGGTACTGTTTTTCAGCTTTTAGATAGAGATGAAGATGGTTGGTCAAGTTACGGTATTAATCTAACTGCTATTGAATTTTTAAAGCTATTACAATTGATAGGAACTAAGTTTAGTTATGATGACATAGGAACTATCAACGAGTATAAATTGCAACCTTACGAAGGAGTTGCTAAGTTAGAAACATTACAAAAAAAAATTGAATATTTAAGATTTGATTTGGTAAATAGAATCATCAAAATTCCTCCTAATCTTTCTATCCTTGCGACCATGAACACTTCTGATAATTCCATTTACTTCATGGATAGTGCATTCAAACGCCGTTGGGACTGGGAATTTGTGAACTGGGATGAGACTAAGCCTAATACGGCGACATATGGAAAAGGAGGAATCTTAGACGAAAATGAATGGAAAAAGCTTATTAAAAACCTTAATAACTTTATCAAAAGCCATCATGCCTCGATTCGAGGAATTGAAGACAAGCAAATCGGGTATTATTTTATCAAACAGCCTGTAACTGCTGAACAAATACAGAATAAACTAATGTTCTTTCTGTGGGACAGTGTTTTTAATCGTGATAAAAAGCCACTGGTGGAGCTTCTGAATGTAACAAAAGATAATCTAGTAACTTTTGGAGATTTTACTAAACTACATAATACTTTTATAAAAAATATAATGAACCTTCCTGATTGACTTTATTATTACAATTTAAACTTGAAAAAGTAGCCTCGATTTTGAACGAGCCATGTTTGACTTCTCCAGCCTTAATATAGTTAAAAATACCAACGATTCTTTTATTGGTATTCGTAAGTCTAAATCGGAAGATAATTTTGAATTTTGTCTGCCAAATGGCTTTGATAATTTCCCAGAGGGTGACTTCGATGCAGTACGAAATTTATTTTTCAAAATGTATCGCACTTTTCGCAAATTTGAGCGTGATAATTTAGACAACACAAGATTCAAGACCAATAAGCCTGATTTTCAACAGGAGCAGGATCAAACAATTCTTTCATCTGGTGGAGTCAAGATGCAAACAGAGGAAGGAGATGTTTGTGTACTCTACAGTAAGATTAAAATGATAGAGCGAGTTATGGAAGCCTACGATGAACTTGCGATAAACTCAATTCAAAAAAAAGTTAAACGTAGTGAAGACATCGAATATTCTCAGATTCACAAGTATCTAGATCGCGCTATTTATCTAAAAGACAATTCAAATAACGATGTAATCTATGTTGATGCAATGGATTTACCACGTTCGACAGTACGTTATGAAAGCACTGACCTTGTAAATCTGTATTGCTACATTCTAGATGAGATTATAGAGCAATTAAATAGTGATGTACCAGATAACATTAAAGCACGTATTCAAGATATACACTTTCTTGCCCAACGTTTTAAAGAAGATTATCTAACTAGCAATCAATCTATTTTTAGCGAAGATAGCTTTGAAGAGACTATTAGTATTCTAAAAGAAGCGCTAGATAAGATAGATAAAAATACTTACTACAAGGATGCTGACTATTGGGGACTTTATGAAGCTATTGAAACATTCCTCTACGGCGAGCTAAATCCTGAGCAAGGTGATGGTGAATTCTGGGGAGTACATGGTTTTTCCCTAATTTGGGAGGATATGTGCAACACCAGAAATGTTGAATCCTAATACAAAACTTTACATATCTAGTTACACTAACTCT
>NZ_JBDNJQ010000168.1:0-17769 GCF_051172895.1 Nostoc sp. CALU 1950
TAACATATTTTGGGCTGTTTTTATCGGATTTTTCTTAACATTCAACACTTTTGCATTACTTATTAGTACAGCCAGACGCCAATACAGCAACTTTAGCCGATTGTTCTAAATCAATCGGCTTTATCAATTTTTTATATTGAGAAAATTACATAATTAGCTTTTAAAAATTTCAACTGTAGGAATTTGACTGCTAAAAAGTTTATCCTACAAGACGTTGACTAATTTAGATATGGAAATTAAAAGTATTTTAGTTTCTCACTAAACTCTCAAATTTAAATTTGAGGTTATTTGAGCGATCGCAGTAATAATACAGTAGAAAATATACTATTTTTAGCGTAATTTTGTACTTACTTATCATATTACTTTTTGACCTCAAAACAAACGTTATAACTACCAATTAAATTAAGGGACGAAAGCGGATATTTAGCGATGTGTAACTAATCTCTGCTCTCTACTCCGTATTTTCAAGGTGGGTCTAATTAATCAGAGTGCAACTGTCAGAAAAGAAAACTTCTAAAACGCAAATTAATTTTACTGAGGAATTACAAATGTCAAATCAAAATATTATTTTTATTGATCAAGCAGTTATCGACTACGAAAGCTTGATTGCTGGCATCCAACCAGGCACTAGTGTAGTAATCCTTGACTCCACCACAGATGGAGTAGAACAAATCACTCAAGCTTTGCAGGGTGGCAAATACCAATCAGTTCAAATTATCTCCCACGGCAGTAGCGGAAGTTTGCAATTAGGAACAACCCTACTCAATGTCAACAATTTGAACTCCTACACCAATCAATTGCAACAGTGGAGAAATTATTTAACTGATGATGCCGACATTCTGCTTTACGGTTGCAACGTGGCATCTTTCGATCAAACTTTTGTGCAACAGTTGAGCCAAATCACAGGCGCAGATGTGGCTGCTTCTGATGACATCACAGGAAATGCCGAATTGGGGGGTGACTGGGATTTAGAAGTGAAAATTGGAGAAATTGAGTCAGATTTAGCCTTGGCATCAAAGGTCGTGATGGCTTACGACTCAATTTTAGCCTCCAACACAGCACCAACACTGAACAACACCGGTAATCCCACACTGGCTGCCATTGCCCAAGACGTAACGGATACCAATAACTCCGGCACTTTAATTTCCGTCATCCTTTCTAGAGGTGCAGGTGGCAACCCCATTACCGATCCTGACACAGGTGCAGTAGAAGGAATTGCCGTCATTGGTGTAGATAATACCAACGGTACTTGGCAATACTCCATAAATGACGGTGGCAACTGGATTAATTTGGTTGTATCCGATACTTCTGCTACATTGCTCAGAGATACAGGAAAAATTCGTTTTGTCCCCAACTCTGGCTACAAGGGCACAGCGGAATTCGCTTTTCGCGCTTGGGATACCTCAGACGGCAACATTAGTGGTGCTACTAACATAGTCCCCGGCGTTGGTGGAGGTACAACAGCTTACAGTAGCGATACTGAGATTGGTAGTGTTTCAATTATACATAACACCTTTGATGTGGGATTAAGACCCTATTCCATTGTTGTTGGCGACTTTGACAAAGACGGTAATATCGATCTGGTAACGGCAAACAAGTCCTCTCAAACCGTTTCGGTACTTTTGGGAAATGGTAATGGCACTTTTAAGTCTGCTAGCAACTTTAGTACGGTGGGGTTCAATGGCTTAAGTCCTTCTTCTGTTGCTGTAGCCGACTTCAACAAAGATGGGAAATTGGATTTGGTAACGGCAAACAATCTGTCAAATAACATTTCGCTGTTGCTTGGCAAGGGCGATGGCAGCTTTCAAGCTGCTGTGAATTTTGCTTTGGAGTCAGCCTTAGCACCGATATCTATTGCAGTGGGTGACTTTAATAAAGATGGAAAATCTGACATAGTAACAGTAAACAACGCCTCCCAAAATATTTCAGTGCTGTTGGGAAATGGTGCCGGCGGCTTTGGAACTGCCAAAAACTTTAAAGTTCCTAGCCGTCCCACTTCCATCACAGTAAGCGACTTCAACGGGGATGGAAAATCTGACCTAGCGGTGACGAGTTCTTACTTCAATAACGTCTCAATACTCTTGGGAAACGGTGACGGCACTTTTAACTCAGCCACTCAATTTGATGTGGGAACAAATCCTAATTCTGTTGTTGTCGGCGATTTCAATAAAGACAACAAATTGGATTTGGCGGTGGCGAATTATGACTCTAACAATGACTCTAATGTCTCTATTCTGTTGGGTAATGGGGCTGGCGGCTTTGGAATTGCTACTAACTTTGATGTAGGGTTAAATCCCGCATCCGTTACAGTGATTGACTTCGATAATGACGGTAACTCTGACCTAGCAGTGGCAAATGCAGGCTCAGACACGGTTTCAGTGCTGCTGGGAGATGGCAATGGTGGCTTTGGAATTGCCACGAACTTTGTCGTGGGGACAAAACCCTATTCTGTTACAGTAGGCGACTTCAACAAGGATGGTAAATCTGACTTGGCAGTGGCAAACAGCGAATCTAAAAACGTTTCGCTGGTAAACGCTGAGGATGAAACTTATGAACCTGTTCCCCCTCAACCGATACTTATCAACGAAATTCTGTTTGATCCTCTAAGTACAGATACCTCGAAAGAATATATCGAACTGCGTGGTACTCCCGGTGCGATTCTAGCACCTGGAACTTATTTCGTTGGGATTGAGGGTGATTCCGCTAATAACCCTGGCAATGTTCAAGATATTTTTGATTTGTCTGGTAAGCAGTTTGGTAGCAATGGGTTACTAGTTCTTCTGCAAAAAGGCAATAGTTATGCAGTTAACTCTGGTGCAAATGTAGTAACTAATATTGGAACTGGAGCCGGATGGGGCAATGGAACTTCAAGTTCAATGGGTCATAGGGGCACAAATGACATCGAAAATGGGTCTGTTAATTTCTTTTTGATTCAAACTACTACTGCACCTAACCTTAACAATGATATTGACTCGGATAACAATGGTATTGCTGATGGTGCTACTTACTCAAATTGGACTGTGCTGGATTCAGTTTCGGTTTTAGATGGGGGAACTACAGACATAGCATACGGCTCGATTGTATTTAGAAAAGGTTCTGTCGGTTCAGTTCCAACGAATGCCGCAGTTGTTGACACTTCATTTATTACTGGATATGTAGGACGTTCAGGTGACACTACTGGTTCAACAGCCTCGGATTGGGTAGCAAGTCTAATCACTGGCACAGCACCAAATTTTTCATTAGGTAATGCTGCTAACACTTCACCTGGAAACTTTGCTAGTCAACCACTAAATCACATTGGAGGCACTAATTTTGTTCCTCCGACAAATCTCAATTACGCCATTTCAACTACTACACCAACTGTAACTGAAGGTAATAGTGGTAGCCAACCTGTTACTTTCACAGTGACTCGTAGTGGCGATACTGCCGTTGCCAGTACCATAAATTATACTTTGGATGGCACGGCAACTTTTGGCAGTGATTACAACGCCATTAAGGTTGCGGGTGTGACAAGTACTATATCTGGAGTTGTAATCTTTGCTGCTGGAGAAACAACAAAGGCTATTACATTTAATGTTCTGGGTGAAAAGGTAACTGAAGTTGATGAAACCATTAATCTGACGCTGAGTCACCCGAACCAACAAGATCCTATTACCAATCCAGCTTCAGTTACTATAGTTAACGATGACAATCCACCCACTATCTCCATCGCAAATAAAAGTGGTAGCGAAAGCATTGGTAACTTCTCTTTTACTGTCCAACTCTCCAACGCAAGTACTAATGTAATCACAGTCGATTACAACACTAGTAATGATACTGCGATCGCCAATGTTGATTACACCCCAGCCACAGGAACCCTCACTTTCAACCCTGGAGTTACTACTCAAACAATCACGATACCGATTCTCGATGATTTAGTTGCCGAATCCAGTGAGCGCTTTTTTGTCAATCTCACAAACCCCACCAATGCCACCATTAGTGATAGCCAAGCTATTGGTACTATTTTTGACAACGATATAGCAGGTGTTACTATCTCTCCTACAACTGGGCTAGTAACTACCGAAGCTGGTGGCACAGCTAACTTCAGTATTCAACTCGATAGCCAACCCACTGCTGATGTCACCTTCAATTTGAGTAGTTCCAAGGTGAGTGAAGGTACTGTTTCAGTTTCTAGCGTGACATTTACCGCAGCTAACTGGAATACGCCCCAAATCATCACGGTTACAGGTGTTGATGATGGTATTGCAGATGACAACACTACTTACCAAATTATTACTGCCAAAGCAGTTAGTAGTGATGCCAAATATAACAACATTATCAATCCTGATGATATTGATGTCGTTAACATTAAAAATGGTAATCAAATTAATAGCATTATCACTGGTACATCTAAGCCTGATAACCCTATACAGGGAACTAGCTCAGACGACCTGATTTTTGGTTTTGCTGGTAATGATGTGATTGTCGGCGGGCTAGGAAACGATCGCATTTATGGCGGTTTTGGTACTGATAATCTCACAGGTGGTGCAGGTAATGATATCTTTGTAATTGTCAAAGGTGAAGGTAGAGATACTATCAAAGATTTCAACATTAATGAAGATTTAATTTCTTTATCAGGTGGTTTAACCTACTCAGGTTTGTCTATTACTCAAAGCGCCAATGATACTTTGATTAAGGTTATTTCTGGTAACGTTAATTTTGCTTTGTTAACTGGAATTACGGCATCAAATTTAAACGCTAGTCATTTCATTATTGAGTAAGATATAGGAATCCGCTTTGATTTCTGAACTGATTTGCGTAGGCAGGCAATAGGCAATAGGCAATAGGCAATAGGAAAGAAGGCTTCTTAGTTGTACTGAGTTTTTTCAGAAATCAAATATGAGTCCTATAGGACTCAATACTTGTCGGGTTTTGGGGACAAGGAGCGGGGGAAAAGGGAAAGAAAAAACCTTTAACCCTTCCCCTTTAACCTTTTTCCCAAACCAAATTCCAGTTTAAAATCCAAAACCCGAACTGTATTGGGAATGGAAGTAAGGTTTTCTAGATCAAATTAACGGTATAGCCAAACACGCAATAGAGACAGCAATTGCTCGGTATCTACGGGTTTGGTGATGTAATCTGATGCGCCTGCTTCTATACACTTCTCGCGATCGCCTTGCATGGCTTTAGCGGTCAGTGCAATAATCGGCAAAGATTTAAATTGATCGTTTTGGCGGATTAAGCGTGTTGTTTCGTAACCATCCATTTCTGGCATCATTACGTCCATCAAAATGACATCAATATCTGGTGTATTTTGTAACAGGGTGATTCCCTCTCTGCCATTTTCAGCATATAAAACCTGTATTTGATAACGCTCTAGCATACTGGTAAGGGCGAAAATATTACGCATATCATCGTCTACAATTAGCGCTTTTTTGCCTGTGAGTAAGTAGTCTTGTGAATGCAGTTGTTCAAGTATTTGTCGCTTGGGTGCTGGTAAATTTGCTTGGACTCGATGTAAAAATAATGCTGTTTCATCAAGGAGACGTTCGGGCGATCGCACATCTTTAATAATGATTGTCTCTGCAATCCGTCTGAGTTCCGTTTCTTGAACTTTGCTAATTTCTCTACCTGTGTAGACAATAATTGGCAAAGTTTTGCCGTTAGGTAGAAGTTTTATCTGCTCGATCAGTTCAAACCCGGTCATGTCGGGTAGCCCTAAGTCGAGGACAAGGCAATCAAAATGCTGTGAGCGGATGGCTTCTAATGCTGCTGCACCATTTCCCACAGCAATGGTCGAAACATCGCTGTTGCCAATTAACTCAACAATACTCAGCCGTTGAGTGTCGTCGTCTTCCACTACCAATAAATTTTTCACCTGGCGCTCAACGAAACCTTTAATTTTGCTCAACGCCTCGGATATTGTCTCGCTGGTTAAGGGCTTTTGCAGATATGCGATCGCACCTAGTTGCAAACCGCGTTGTCTGCCTTCCTCTACGGTCATGATATGTACGGGAATGTGGCGGGTATTTGGGTCATGTTTCAGACGATCCAATACCGTCCAACCATCCATTTCTGGCAACCGGATATCTAGCAAAACGGCTGAAGGCTGAAATTGCTGCGCTAACATCAAACCTGTACTGCCGGTTTGGGCTGTTATCACCTTAAATCCATGCTGTTGCGCCATCTCTAGAAGGATACGCGCAAAGTTTACGTCATCTTCGACAATTAGTAAGACGCGATCGCCTCTTTCTATAGTAGTGCGATCATCACTAATTAGTGCTGAGTGCTGAGTGCTGAGTGCTGAGTGGGGAGTGAGGAGTGGGGGGTGGGGAGTGGGGAGTAGGGAGTAGGGAGTGAGGAGTGCCGATCTAGACTCAGCAATCGATTGTGGTAAATAGAATGTAAAGGTGCTACCTTCACCTGGTTGACTGATTAGTTTAATTTCACCGCCGAAGAGACGGGCGATTTCGCGGCTAATTGATAAGCCTAATCCGGTGCCGCCATATCTGCGACTGGTAGAGCCATCGGCTTGCTGGAATGCTTCAAAAATTACTTTTTGTTTGTCGGGGGCAATGCCAATACCTGTATCGCTGACTGAGAAGGCAATCACCATCTGGGCGCGATTTAAGGTTTGATGGTCGTTGCTCCAGCCTAGCTTGGCCACTGCAATCCGTAAGCGTACCTCTCCTTGCTCTGTAAATTTAAAAGCGTTGGAGAGGAGATTTTTCAACACCTGTTGTATACGTTTGACATCTGTATAAATGCTGTTTGGCAATTCGGGAGTAAATTCAATTGCGAAAGCAAGTCCTTTACTCTGAGCGATTTGTCGGAAGGTACGCTCAATCTGCTCACCCAACTCTGCCAATGGCATTTGAGTCATGTCAATAGACATCGTTCCAGATTCGATTTTGGCGAGATCCAGAATGTCATTAATTAACGTCAACAAGTCAGTACCGGCTGAGTAAATTGTTTGGCTGTATTCGACTTGCTTGGCGGTGAGGTTGCGATCGATGTTATCTGTTAACAACTTGGCCAAAATCAACAAGCTGTTTAGCGGTGTCCGTAATTCATGGGACATGTTGGCGAGAAATTCTGATTTGTATTTTGAAGAAAGGGCAAGTTGTTCCGCCTTATCTTCTAAAGACAGTCTTGATTGTTCAATTTCACGATTTTTGCGCTCGACTTCTTTCTTTTGTTGAGCTAACAATTCTGCCTTTTCTTCTAATTCGGCGTTGGTTTGTTGCAGTTCCTCTTGCTGTCCTTTGAGTAAATCTTCGGAGGCTTTGAGTGATTGGGCTTGTTGTTCTAAACGCTGGTTGGTTTCTCGGAGTTCGCTTTGTTGGGTTTGTAGTTCTTCGGCTAAAGATTGCGATTGCTTGAGTAATTCTTCCGTTCGCATCGATGCTGCGATCGTGTTAAGGACGATCGCTATACTTTCGGTAAGCTGGTCGAAAAATGTCAGATGTATTTCGCTAAAGCGGCGAAAGGAGGCTAATTCAATCACTGCTGTCACCTGTCCTTCAAACAGTACAGGTAACACCACGGCATTTAGGGGCGTGGCTTCTCCTAAACCAGAGGTAATTTTGACATAATCGTTCGGTACTTCCGTTAGCAGAATTCGCTCTTTTTCTAAAGCGCATTGTCCCACCAAACCTTCACCCAATTGGAAGCGGTTAGCTAGATGTCTGCGTTCGCGGTAAGCGTAGCTACTAATTAGTTTCAAATACGCGATATTTTCCCCAGACTCCATAAGGAAAAATACACCGTGTTGCGCTCCTACCAAAGGTGCTAGTTCTGAGAGAATTAATTTAGATACAGTTTCCAAGTCTCGTTGACCTTGGAGCATTCGGGTAAACTTGGCTAGGTTCGTTTTCAACCAGTCTTGTTCGGTGTTTTTCTGCGTTGTCTCCCGCAGGTTGGCAATCATTTGGTTGATGTTGTCTTTAAGTATTGCTACTTCCCCTAATGCTTCGACGGCAATTGAACGAGTTAAATCACCTTTAGTTACAGCTGTAGCAACTTCTGCGATCGCTCTTAACTGAGTTGTCAGTGTAGCAGCAAGTTCATTTACATTATCTGTTAAATCTTTCCAAGTTCCAGCCGCCCCAGGGACACTAGCTTGTCCACCCAATTTCCCTTCAATTCCCACTTCTCGCGCCACTGTGGTTACTTGATTGGCAAAGGTTGCTAGGGTATCAATCATCTCGTTGATTGTCTCTGCTAAGGTTTCAATTTCTCCCTTGGCATCTAGCATCAGTTTCCGTTTCAAGTCACCGTTGGCAACGGCTGTCACCACTCTGGCAATACCGCGTACTTGGGCTGTTAAGTTCCCCGCCATCGAGTTAACGTTATCTGTTAAATCTTTCCAAGTACCCGCGACACCTTGGACTTGCGCTTGTCCGCCCAATTTCCCTTCAGTTCCTACTTCCCGCGCCACCCGCGTCACTTCACTGGCAAAGGAACTGAGTTGATCTACCATCGTGTTGGTGGTGTTCTTCAAATCCAAAATTTCGCCTTTGGCATCGACGGTAATTTTCTTGGAAAGGTCGCCATTTGCTACTGCTTTCGTAACTTCGGCGATGTTGCGAACTTGTCCGGTGAGGTTCCCCGCCATTGAGTTTACGTTGTCTGTTAAATCTTTCCAAGTCCCAGCTACTCCTCTGACGTAAGCTTGTACGCCCAATTTACCTTCCGTTCCCACCTCACGGGCAACCCTGGTAACTTCCGATGCAAAAGAATTTAGCTGATCCACCATTGTATTAATGGTGTTTTTGAGTTCCTGAATTTCACCTTTCACATCGACGGTGATTTTTTTAGATAAGTCGCCGTTTGCTACGGCTGTGGTAACTTCGGCAATGTTCCGCACTTGCGCCGTCAAGCTTCCCGCCATGAAGTTTACACTGTCAGTTAAGTCTTTCCAAGTGCCGGCTACACCTTTGACTTCTGCTTGTACGCCCAGCTTACCTTCAGTTCCCACTTCACGAGCAACTCGCGTCACTTCACTTGCAAAGGAATTGAGTTGATCCACCATTGTGTTGACGGTATTTTTCAACTCTAAAATTTCACCTTTGACATCAACGGAGATTTTTTTAGATAAGTCGCCATTCGCTACGGCGGTGGTAACGGCGGCAATGTTTCGCACTTGTGCCGTTAAGCTTCCCGCCATGAAATTCACGCTATCAGTCAAATCTTTCCAAGTACCAGCCACGCCGCGCACATCTGCTTGGACACCCAATTTACCCTCACTTCCCACCTCCCGCGCAACTCTTGTGACTTCACTTGCAAAGGAGTTGAGTTGATCCACCATAATATTGATGGTATTTTTGAGTTCCAGAATTTCGCCTTTGACAGCAACAGTAATTTTCTTGGATAAGTCACCATTTGCGATCGCAGTTGCAACTTCAGCAATGTTTCGCACTTGATCGGTGAGGTTCCCGGCCATTGAGTTTACATTGTCGGTCAAGTCTTTCCAAGTGCCAGCCACACCACGCACTTCTGCTTGCACACCCAGTTTTCCTTCAGTTCCTACTTCCCGCGCCACTCGCGTCACTTCACTAGCAAAGGAACTAAGTTGATCCACCATTGTGTTGATGGTGTTTTTCAACTCCAAAATTTCGCCTTTGACATCAACGGTAATTTTTTTAGATAAGTCGCCATTTGCCACAGCAGTAGTCACTTCGGCAATATTCCGCACCTGTGCTGTTAAACTTCCCGCCATAAAGTTTACGCTGTCGGTCAAGTCTTTCCAAGTGCCGGCTACACCTTTGACTTCTGCTTGAACGCCCAGTTTACCTTCACTTCCCACCTCACGAGCAACCCGCGTTACTTCACTTGCAAAAGAACTGAGTTGATCCACCATAATATTGATGGTGTTTTTGAGTTCGAGAATTTCACCTCTGACATCGACAGTGATTTTTTTCGATAGATCACCATTGGCGATCGCAGTGGCAACTTCGGCGATGTTGCGAACTTGTCCGGTGAGATTACCCGCCATTAAGTTCACGTTGTCTGTTAAATCTTTCCAAGTACCCGCTACTCCCCGCACTTCTGCTTGGACGCCCAACTTCCCTTCAGTTCCCACCTCACGCGCAACTCGTGTCACTTCACTTGCAAAAGAATTCAGTTGATCCACCATCGTGTTGACGGTGTTCTTGAGTTCCAGAATTTCGCCTTTCACATTGACGGTGATTTTTTTCGATAGATCGCCATTTGCGATCGCGGTGGCAACTTCGGCGATGTTGCGAACTTGACCAGTGAGATTACCCGCCATCAAGTTCACGTTATCAGTTAAATCTTTCCAAGTACCCGCCACACCTTGCACTTCAGCTTGGACACCTAACTTCCCTTCAGTTCCCACCTCACGGGCAACCCTGGTAACTTCCGATGCAAAGGAACCGAGGCGATCTACCATCGTGTTGACAATCTTAGCAGTTTGGAGAAATTCACCTTGGAGGGGTCTGCCGTCAATTTCTGTTGCGATCGTTTGGGATAAGTCACCATTGGCGACTGACCGAATTACACGAGTAGTTTCAGCAGTTGGTTGAACTAAATCTGTAATCAGAGTATTGACAGAAGCAACACAATCTGACCAAGAACCACGAACATCTCCGAGAGAGGCGCGATCGGCAATTTTGCCTTCTTTGCCGACAACATTACCAATCCGTTGTAGTTCGGCCGCCATCCGCTCATTTTGATCAATAATATCATTGAGCGTATCAGCAATTTTTCCCGCCACACCAGTATGATCTATTGGCATCCGAGCCGAGAAGTCACCCTGTTTAACAGCATTCAGCGTTCTCAATAGCTGATTTAAATCTAGATTGTCGCTGTCTCTAGTTAACTGTTCGGTTGCCATAGCCTTATCCTTAATCTTGAATCTTGAGAAATTTTTTGTATTTTTTGCACCCCGTACCTAGTTAGAGAACTTTTAGGTAATGCGGATAAAAATAGAGAGTAGGGAATAGAAAGTGGATTAAACTAATTTTGATGGGTGCGAGTGTAAGCAGTTGATAAAGACTGCAAATTAAATAGTATTGCCGTCGTATCTGACATACCACTTAGCTAATGATAGCTAGTTGGCCTATGTTATGCAGCATCAATTGTCGGCGAATACAGCATCGCACAGTAAAACACAAGATGACAATTAACATTACGTTTTTTGATTTTTGGAATTTGAGGAAAGCAGCAAATCAACAAATTCTAGGTTTTACCCCTAACCCTCCTTTTGCAAAGGCTACGGTGTACACACAAGATTTCTAGAGTTGCGCCACAGGCTTTTGATTCCCCCAACCCCCCTTAAAAAGCTACGGTGTACACACAAGTCCTAAAAACCTAGCTTGATAAGCATTTCCTTGTTCCCAGTCTCCGACTGGGAATGCATTCATTGAGTCTCTGACTCAATATCTGACTAGAGGCAGAGCCTCTAATCAGGCATTCCTATGCAGAGCATAGGAACGAGATAAACGAGAGAACAGTGAGAAATTGATCTTTTTTCGACTTGTGTGTACACCGTAGCCTTAAAAAGGGGGCAAAAAGCTCTCAAAGTCCCCCTTTTTAAGGGGGATTTAGGGGGATCTAGGACGATTTTGGTTTTCTAGAAAGATGTGTGTACACCGTAGCCTTGCAAAGGGGAGGGAACTAGATTTCTTAATCCCCCCAATGCATCGGGGGATTAAGGGGGGTAATTCGGTTTATACACCTTAGCCTTAAAAAAGAGGAACTAGTGCCCCCTTTTTTAGAGGGTTGGAGGATTTCAAACCACGGTAAATTGAGTGCTTGAGCTTAAGTTGACACTAAACCCCTATTGGATTTTACTCAACTCGCGATCGCACCCGCACCCGACACCCCATTCATAGATCCATTTGCAGAAGAAAGCTTCACAGAATCAGCTGCTAAAGAATCGGTGAGTTTGGAATTGCCTAGTACGCTTCGCTTCTTCTTGGTATTACCTCGTCGCGCACCACCCGCCATCTCATATTCTGGGCTGGTTTTACCGTAACGGCTGCCAACTCCTAGTAACATTTTTTCTGACATCGTTATTACAGCCTTTTCTGCGTTATTCACGTCATCTGTGAGTTTGTCAATGGTAGATAATGCAGTGTTGTAGGCAGCAAGCTTAGACCGGAGATCGTTAATTGTCATCGTGTAAGCTTGGATAGTCAATCCTTCGCCAAAGTTAAGTTCTACACTGATAGATTGTAAACTTTCAATCCGGCGATCGGCTCGTTCTAAAACGCTGGAATTCCTTTTACGACGTGCCATAATGCATCTCTACTACTAGATTATAGTACTGTTTTATACCAATAACTTTCTGGCTGTCATGGGAAAATATAGCAAATCAGTTGCGATTACATCTCTAAAAGTTTAGTTGATTTTACTTAGGCTATGTTTTGTTTTAAGTACTAACTAGATTCATAAGCTCATTACAACAATTGCTGCAATGATTTAAGCCTTTCTTATATATGGAATAGCATTTGTTGCAAAGTATTAAACAATTGCTGCAATAGCTTATACATTTGCAAGAAAGACTTAAGCCTTTCTTATATATGGAATAGCATTTGTTGCAAAATATTAAGCATTTGCTACAACGGCTTATACATTTGCAAGAAAAACTTAAGCCTTTCTTATACATGAAGTAACATTAGCTGCAAAGATTTAAATTTTCATAGCCTTAAACGTAGGAGCGTAGGCGTAGCCCGTCGTAGACATCGCTTTTGCTTGTTGTCTGAGATAATACCTCTTGCATAAATCAAAAATAAGAATCTCAAAAAGACAAAACGTAGCTTTAGTTCCCCTCCCCTTAGCAAGGCTACGATGTACACACAAATCAAAAAGCTCAATTTCCGATTGTTCTCTCGTTTATCTCGTTCCCATGCTCTGCATGAGAATGGGTTATTAGGGGCTGCTGCCTTAGGAGTAAATTTTCATGATTAATCTTTCTAAAATAAGTAAAATTGACTTTCTGGTTTTAATTTCTGTTGTCATAATTGGTTTGATACATTTACCTTTTCCATTTTCAGGAGATCAAGCACTATTTACAACAGGTGCTTTGGAGATGCAACAAGGAAAGGTACTCTATCGGGATTTTTGGGATCTAAAGCAACCTGGAATTTATTACTTTTATTTCTTAGCAGGAAATTTGTTTGGTTTCAATGAGATTGGCATCCATATATTTGAACTTATTTATATGGTGTTTTTCTCCATAATATTGCAACTGACTTTAAAAACTTATTTTCAGCATCGGATAATAGCAAGCTTAGTACCTTTATTAACGGTTGGCGTTTACTATATTTCTTCATATCATCGGCAATTTACTCAAGTAGAAGGTCTAGTTGGTTTTCCTTTATTTATATGCCTTTGGCTAACTTATCAATCTTTTAATCATGAAGGCAAGCCGAGATTTATTCAACTTTTAATATCAGGCTTTATGGGTGGAATTGTCTTGATATTTAAATTAATATTTCTGCCTATTTTGCTTGCTTTTTGGCTAACTATCTTGCTCCATTCTGTATTAATCAAACATCAGAAATTTCAAAAAATCTTTATTGAAATTTGCTTACCAATTTTTCTAGGACTTATCTTTCCTATTCTAATTGTTGTCAGCTACTTTTCTGGAGTTAATAGTTTATCAATTGTATATAAGACATTTTTTGTATATCCCAGGCAAGTGGTTGCTGATGGCACTTTTAATATATCTAAGTTAGTTTTTGGAACAGCATGGTTCTTAAAGAATTTTGTCACTTTAGTTTTAATTGCTACTGTTGCAGTAAATGTATCCTTGCGTCAGGGTAAGAATTTATTGACTTTGCTACTTGTTGTTTGGTTTGTTTTGGGGCTGGGTATGATTGTTCTACAAACCAGGTCACTATGGAGTTACCATTATTTACTATTATTTGTGCCTACAGGTATTTTAGCAACTAAAGGTTTAGATATATTATGGCAGCCTTTCAAAGAATTGAGTTCACGACGAATTAAGTTTCTAGTATCATTTTTATTTTTATTACCTTTATTATTAAATTTCCAATTCAAGAGTGTGGCTCTAGTTAAGAATAATTTTGCTTTAACTGAAGATACACGATTTAAATATCAGACTGTATTTAGAGAAGACTATACATTGCTTCGTTCCGAGATTGGCTTTCTCTCTCAACCAGGAAATTTACCTGGTGAGATTTTTGTTGCTGGTGACCCGTCTATTTACTACTTATCTGGTCGTACTCAAGCAACATCATTAAATGGATGGTCACTTGAATTATTTCTATCTGAGCAATGGCCACAACTTCTACAGGAGTTAGATTTATCCAAGCCTCCTTATATATTTATTAGTGATAACGATGAGAGTCGCATTAAAGAAGGATTTCCCAAGATTCTAGAATTGATTGAGAAAAGATATCATATTTTATCCAAAAGTAATGATGGTATTTGGTATATTTTAAATTGATAAGAGGATGTTTTTAAAATCTTCTTGTCGGGATCAAAAATTTTAGATCCCCCTAAATTCTCCGATAAATTGGGAAACTTTGATTCCGGTTTACCCCTTTTTTTAAGGCTACGGTGTACACACAAGTCTTGAAAATTGCCCCACAGCCTTTAGATCCCCCCAACCCCCCTTAAAAAGGGGGGCAAAAAATTCTCAAAGTCCCCCTTTTTAAGGGGGATTTAGGGGGATCTACAAGTGCCTAAAGTCACAGCGAAACACTTTTCAAATAACCTCTAAGACAGACATCAAATGCTGACGTACACTAATGTACCCAATTCACTAAACCGTTACTCCCTCCAACTCCTCATCTGTCAACTCATACAATTGGCGCAATTTATCTAACTTATCACCATCAGCTTCCCAAAAACCCCGCCCATGCGCCTCCAACATTCTCCCTAAAATATTGCGAAAAGCCTCCGGATTTGCCTTACGCAATTTATCCGCCATCTCTGCATCTAATGCATAAGTATCAGCCGCTTGGTCATAAACCCAATCATCGGTAAAATCGGCAGTACCACCCCAACCAATCAACGCCGTCATCCGTTGGGAAATTTCAAATGCACCACCAGAACCTTGATTCGCCATCGCTTGCGCCCATTTGGGATTTACCAATTTGGTGCGATACTCCATTCGCAGCAAATCATCTAAATTGCGAGGTGTAGTATCTTTCGAGAAACTTTCCACAAAACTGGTTGTAACCTTCTTACCGCTTTGTTTTTCTGCCGCCTTTTTCAAACCGCCGGTGTTGGCGTAATATTCTTGAATATCCGTTAAACCATATTCTACCGAATCGATTTCTTGAACAATGCGATCGCTAGTTTTTAACAACGTATTCAACACTTCCGGTCTAGCTTGACCTTTATCTTCTCTCCCATAGCTGAATACATTGCGACTTTGCCAAGTATTCCCCAACTCCTCACCAGATTCCCAGTTACCATCCACAACCCGATCATTTACCAAAGAACCAAAATCACCCGCCGGGTTAGAAAACAATCTCGCTGATGCATTTTCCACACCTTGGGCTTTTAAGGCTAAAGCGTGTTTCCTAATAAAATTCTGATCTTCCGATTCATCAGCATCAGTCGCCCGTTGAAATAAATCATCCAACAATTCGATGATATTTACAAAACTATCCCGGAAAATCCCAGATAAATTACCCAACACATCAATGCGGGGATGTCCAACTTCCATCAACGGTTTCAATTCATAACGAACAATTCTGCCAGTTCCTTCCTTAATAGGTTCAGCCCCCACTAATTCCAGCAGAATACCCAGAGATTCTCCCTTAGTTTTAATTGCATCTAATCCCCATAACATCACCGCCACCGTTTCTGGATATTTATCATGTTCATCCAAATACTGGGCAATAATTTTTTGAGCAATTTCTCGTCCCCGTTGGTATGCAGCAGGTGAAGGCATCCGATAAGGATCTAAAGCATGAATATTTCTCCCCGTAGGTAACACACCAGCCCCATCCCGCAACAAATCCCCACCAGGCGCAGGCGGAATATATTCCCCATTCAATCCCCTTAATAAATTCGTTAACTCATCCGTAGATTGCATCAACAAATCCTTTATTAGTCTCTCCTCTTTTTCTCTTTCTTCAGGTATTCCTTTCTCATCCCCAAAATAAGCCTCCAAATACGACGCCAATTCCTCCTCATTTGGTGCTTCCCCCAAAATATGCAACCCAGAAGAAAACAACCGATTTTCTAAAACTTGCAAATATTCGTACAATTCCACTAAATAATCATCAAAAGCATGGCTGCTAAACATCCGAACATTTTCGGGAGTGAACGCAATACCTAACTTTTTAGCATCTTCAAACGGACAATCTGCATCTAAACCAGAGTCCACAATTTTTTTACAAATCCCTTCTTTAAGCAGATAATTCTTTTGCGGATCTTCGCGATACTCCGAGATTAAATCTCGCAATGACACCAATTCTTTATATAAACCTGCACGACCATAAGGCGGTACATTATGAGAAATTAATACACCATAACCGCGACGTTTTGCCAACATGGACTCAGACGGATTATTTGCTGCATATATATATAGATTAGGCAAATTTCCTAACAGTATATCTGACCAAGAATAACCAGTATTACCCAAAGGAGAACCGGGCAACCATTCCACCGTCCCATGCATCCCAAAGTGAACTAGAGCATCAGCTTGAAACTCATTTTGCAGCCATTTATAATAAGCAACATATTGCGGATGGGGCGTTAAATCTCGTTCAAACATTAAGCGCATGGGGTCGCCTTGTATCCCCAAAGGTGGTTGTACACCTATCCACACATTTCCTAATTGCACACCGCCAATCTGAAATTCATCACTATAGGTTTTAATTCCAGTCCCTGTGAGAGATTTCCATTGTTTTTCGATGCGAGATGTTTGCAGATATCCCAGCCATTTTTCTAATGTGCGGACATTTACAGTCCTTATGGGCTGGGCAATATCAGCGTCATTATCTACACCCACAAGAGGATTAGCTTCATCCGCTTCTTTCACCCAGCGAATCAATTCTTCCCCATCTTCCGGTAAATCCCCCACGGTATAACCTTGTTCTTTGAGTGCGTGGAGAAACTTCAGCAAACTACGCGGTACATTTAATAATGCAGCTGTGCCCACAGCGCCATAACCTGGAGGAAACCCGTATAAAATTATGGCAATCTTGCGTTCCGATGCAGGTTTTTGCCGTAAAGACACCCAAGTTTTCACCCTACCAATTAATCGCTGCACCCGTTCGGGAACCAGATAAATATTTTCGCCCACCAAACCACCGAGGGGAACGGTATCAATCGCCCCATCCAATTCTGGTAACGCGTATAACACTACACTTTGCAATCCGCCGACACCTTGGCGCGTCCACGAGGAAATATCTTGAATTAATAGTGGTGCTGCAACAATATAAGGTACATTCTTGGCTGTGAGGATGCGCTTTGCTACTTCTACCTGACGCCCTGCTTCCATTGAACCAGCCGGGCCACCCACTAAAGGAAAGCCAATTGTGGAAACGATCGCATCTACTTTTACTGCTTCACTAGAAAGTGAGGCTGTCTCTATATTACCTAGTTGTCGTTGCTGAATTTCATAGTCGGTTGTCATCAAATCTCGTACTGCTACGTGTCCTTCTACGCCGTTGATGAAGATGGGTAAAGGAGTTAAGCCGGCTTTTTCAAAACTGCGAATCAGTTGCGGAATGTAGGGTTGTTTGGTGATGACGTGTTTTCGGTAGAGGAGAATTCCGATAATCGGTTTTGTAGAGACGCGATTCATCGCGTCTATTGGGAAGACGCGATGAATCG
>NZ_JBDNJQ010000169.1:0-17696 GCF_051172895.1 Nostoc sp. CALU 1950
GAAGTCGGGGATCTGGACATCGCGCATTTTCACAACTCATTTAGGATTGCTATATGAGGCTGCGCTTTATTCATGTAGGAGCAATACCCTGCGCGCTATCGCTGCGCTAACGCTGAAAGCGTTCTCGTAAGAGTAGCCGCTTCTCTACGAGACGCTACGCGTAGCTTGCTTCTCCGTAGGAGTATGCGTCTACATGAATTGCCCCAGAGCGCGTATAGTTTTGCGTAACTCCTACCACTATCGATTTTCTGGTGTATCCCCTCTTGCCAGTCCTTTGTAAGCTTGTCATTTACCGTAAAATACTTGACTAACCTTAGTGCGAAACTGTAGCCTCAAACTACACTTATCACTGCCTATAGGAACATGGGATAATTTACCGTAACCCTAACTAATACGTTGTTTTGCGTAGTTCAGCAAAAAATTAGTAAAAAAAAGCAAATTAATTAACTTATGGTTACTAGGACTTATGATAATTCACACTTCGATGAAAGCACTAACGGGGTTGTTGTAATGGTCGAGCCATACAGCCAAAAAGAGCAAATACAGCAGGTTGTTTACCGCATTTTAGATGCCAATTTAGACCGCGCTCGTGAGGGCTTGCGAATTATTGAGGAATGGTGTCGGTTTGGGTTGAATAATGCCCAGTTGGCTCTGGAATGCAAGCGCTTGCGACAAGAAGTAGCCAAGTGGCATACCTCAGAATTGCGGGCAGCGCGAGATACACCAGGCGATCCTGGGACTGAATTAACTCATCCTCAAGAAGAAGAACGAGCTAGTATAAAATCGGTGTTGCAAGCTAACTTTTGCCGTATAGAAGAAGCGTTACGGGTGTTAGAAGAATATAGCAAGCTTTACCAACCGAATATGGCTAAAGCTTGTAAGCAGATGCGTTATCAAGTTTATACCCTAGAAAGTAGTTTAATGGGTCATCAGCGCCATCAATTGTTGTGGCGATCGCGTTTGTATCTTGTTACTTCCCCTAGTGAAAGTTTGTTGAACAATGTCGAAGCTGCACTCAAAGGTGGATTAACGCTTCTACAGTACCGCGACAAAACCGCTGATGATTCTTTGCGTTTGGAACAAGCTAGAAAATTACGGCAGTTATGCCATATCTACGGTGCTTTGTTCATTGTAAACGATCGCGTGGATGTAGCTTTAGCTGTGGATGCAGATGGGGTGCATCTAGGACAACAAGATATGCCTATTAACATTGCTAGGCAATTACTTGGTTCTCAACGTCTGATAGGTCTTTCTACCACAAATAAAGAAGAAATGCAAGCAGCAATTGCTGAAGGTGTAGATTATATTGGCGTGGGGCCAGTTTATGAAACTCCTACGAAAGTAGGTAAAGCAGCAACAGGACTAGAATATGTCAGCTATGCTGCCAAAAATTGCTCAATCCCTTGGTTTGCGATTGGGGGAATAGATGCCAATAATATCAATGATGTGATCGATGCTGGAGCCGAACGTGTAGCGGTGGTGCGATCGCTCATGCAAGCTGAACAGCCTACCCTCGTAACACAATATTTGCTCTCCCAACTCAATCGCATTAAACCAGAACTTTAAAAGAGTCATTGGCATTAGAAAAACTCCTCATTCCCCATTCCCCATTCCCCATTCCCCATTCCCCATTCCCCATTCCCCATTCCCCAGTCCCCATTCCCCATTCCCCATTCCCCACAAGCTTATGTCTAATGAGATTACGATTCAGGTAAATGGGGAAACCCATAGCTGTTCGTTTGAAATTTCTTTACCCGACTTACTCCAACAATTGGGTTTTAATCCCCGTTTGGTGGCTGTAGAGTATAACGGCGAAATTTTACACCGCCAGTTTTGGCCGGAAAAAAAAGTGCAGCCAGGCGATCGCTTAGAAGTAGTAACTATTGTCGGGGGTGGTTAGTTGATTTGAGTCAGCAAACCCAAATCCTTAAGGCTGCGTCGTGTAATCTCGATGCGGACTGGTGCATCTTCTGGTTTTTGCATATCAAGGGTTGTGGCGAAAAAGTAAACGTTTTTGTTTTGCTCTAAATAACCCACGAACCAACCAACATTTGGTTTAGTACTTGTTAACCATCCCGTTTTTCCTCGCAGTGTGTAGTCTGGAGTTTGTTCACGTACCATAATGTCTTTGACAAGATTTATTGTCCGTTGCGAGAAAGGTAAATCGCCTTGATACAACCGTTGCAAAAACTTAATTTGCTCTTTGGGTGTAATTTGCAATGGCTGTTGTAACCAAAAACGATCAATGTCTGCGGCGGTACCAATTTGACGGTTCCCGTAGCCTACTTTGTTAATAAATTCCTGCATCCGTTCATATCCAATTCTACGTGCCAGCACTTGATAGAACCAAACAGTTGAATCCTTAAAAGCTTGACGCAAATTCGTATCATGATTCCAGGCATCAATTTCTCGGTGAATTCCATCCCAAGTGAGAACCGCCACATCATTAGAAACTACACCTGTTTCTAGCGCCACCAATGCGTTGAAAATTTTGAATGTCGAAGCTGGAGCAATCGCAGTTGCATTACGTTGAGTATTGTGTTCATAGGTGCGGTTATTTTTTGAGTCGTAAATCAAGATTGAGCCTTCACGCCCAAATTCTTGAAAGTGTCGCCCCAAATTTGGCGTTTTCACAGCGGGACGTTCAGATGAAGTGGAAGCAGGTTGAGCTAGAACGTACATTCCCCCAAAGCTAATCAGACTCAATCCAACAAGACATCCAATGATTATAAACACAAGAGATTGCTTTCGATGCTTTGCATAGTGCCGAAGGAATTGTTCTATGCCAAACAAGATATTTTTCATTGCACATTTAGTAGAATCACAAGCGAGATTCTACACTGCAATCTTGCTCCTTTGCGGAGCTATTAGCTTTTGGTGATTGCTCAATCTGCATTCATCTCATAAAATTGCGTTTCTTCCCTCTGATTTATACAGCGATCGATGAAGGGTTCTACGCTTGGCTAATTCTTTACCTTTGCGGCCGAGTTGCTCACGTAGTTGCTGGTCTTTGCATAACCGATTGAAAGCTTGAAACACTTCATAACCAGAATTGGGATTAACCAGAATGCCATTTTCCTCATGCTGAACTGTGTCTAGAACACCGCCTAAACGAGGAGCAATTACAGGCTTACCGAAGTAACTTGCTTCTAAATAAACGACACCAAAACCTTCCATATTATTAGGTTTAGTATCCAATAAAGTTAGCATGGCAAATATATCACAAGCTGCATAATAGCCTGCTAATTCTGGCTCTGGAACATATCCAGCAAAATGGACGAACTTATCTACCCGCAAACGATGCACCAGAGATTTCAGTTCAGATTCACTTGGCCCTTGACCGCAGATTATATAGTGGACATCGACCCCAAAAGTTAGCAATAGTGGGATGTTATCAATTACTCGGTCGAAACCTTTATGTTTTACTAGTCTACCGATGGAGAGAATAACTATTGCTGATTCGGGAATGTTGTACGTTTGACGCACGCGAACACGTAAATCATCAAGGCTACTGGGATTCGCTACATTATTACCAAATTTTTCTGGTCTAATTATTGGGTTGATAACATGGGTAGGAGTATTTATTCGTAAAGCAGTTCTGAGGTAATCTCGTGTATAAGAACTGTTACAAACAATACCTTCGGCGCGTTTGAGTGTTAATTTGAATAGCGATCGCAGCACGGGATTGTGTAAAGTACAAAGAAAATCATTGCCGTGCAGATAGATAAAAAAGCGAATAGGTAAAAAATAGCTCAATAGCAACAGTGAAGGAAAATCATAGCCGTGGCCCCACTCTATATAACGGTAGTGATAGCGAAAATAGAGTTTAATTGCTAGGACAAATGAGCAAACTATATTGAGGAAAGGCTTTAGGATATTTCCCACACAGCCACTACGCCAGGATCTCGGATAAGACCAACGATATACAGGAAATTGCTGATTTTCATCAAATACTTTGTCTCCTGAGCAACTAGCCGCCAGCACAATAACTCGTTCTGGATCTTGGAGACAGCGATTGTAGATATATTCCCCAATTACAGCTTCTTTCGGCAGAAATAACCGGGATATGACTAGGATATCTGGGTATGCAGCTTTGTCTCTGATTTCGGCTGTTAGTTGAGAAATATGTTCCATAATAAAGTTGATGACTGTATTTCAAATAATTTTTAATTTATTTGCAATTAGGATTACTTTCAAAGCCATTATTATTATTTTATTTCTTTTAAAACGAATGTGTAGACAAATTTGAAGCCTATTTTAGAAGATTAGCCAGGAAGATTGTTTTTTTATTGTGTTGATCTTATTTTTGCTGCAAATTTCTCACTAGTTGAGAATTTCTGTGCATGATGAACAATAAATAAAAGCAAGCACTTGTAGTCAAGTTGCTCAGTGAACAACTGTTACGAAAATTACGAAATTTAGCTACGTTCAATACAATATCCTAAATACTATCTACTGTTGTGCCAAAATGCCAAAAATTTGAATAAGTAGTTGATAGCAATCTGGTGTCTATCTCCCTTTACTGACAAGCATCACGGACACTTCTTATTATTCTGTGTATACGTAATTTTAAAACTAAAAAATGTAGTAAATACTGCCCCCTGCCCCCTGCCTCTCTTGTTAATTTGTCACAGTACAGCAAGATAATTGCGCCAACCGCCATACTGGGAAATGTCCTGTGCATCGGGAATGATATATGGTTCACACAAAAATCCCTTGACTGAGGAACCATCTTCTAAGTCTAAAGTGCCAATTACTAGGGGTGGCGGTACTGCGGCGACAAAAGTACCAAAACCTTCTGCACTCAGACGCCAAAGTTCTACTTCAATGCCTACCCCAGAACCATCGAGAACTTTCACTAATCCAGGTTTGGCAGGTTGGGTATTGGCAAGGGCGTAGAAGCGATAGGTGGGAGCGGTTTTGCAAGTTTTCACTAAGGTGGCATGGCGCTCTTGCAGCTGATAGTTCAAGGGTTGCCCGCACAGATGAGCGCCAACAACAGCAAGAGTAATCGTATTAGTGGATATTGTCATGGGGAAATCCTCACAGAAGTTGTTTTGCCATAAATACCACCCATTTGATGGTGATAGCGGGCACCCATTTGACACAGTGCCGCGTCTTGAAACCCTTGTCCAATTAAGGTAATGCCAGCGGGCAAACCATTGGCACGAAAGCCAGCAGGAAGGGCGATCGCACACAAGTCCATCAAGTTAACGAAATTGGTGTAATAGCCCAGGTTGGTGTTGAGAGCGATCGCATCAGCTTCTACTTCCGCTTTGGTGTAGATAGTGCCCGTAGTAGGCAACGCCAAAATATTGACTTTTTGCCACTGCTGTGAAGCTTCTTGTTTCAGGGCTTCAAGAGCATAGAAACCTTTGAAAGTATCCACCGCTGTGTAGCGTAAACCATTGCTAATGATTTGCCGGACAACGGGATGCATGGCATCAGCTTGAGTTTCAAAGAACGGTTGAATAGCAGCAAGTCTTTCTGCCACCCAGGCACCGGAGTAGAGCAAATCAGCAGCTTGCTGGAAAGGCTGAAAATCAATTTCTACAAGATTCCCGCCGATCGCCTTTAACCGCTGTAATCCTTGTTCATACAAATCTGCTGCGGCTTTATCACCGAAGAATTTCAATTGATCAGCCTTGGGTACTCCAAAGGAAAATGATGATGGAATTGCTGCGGTTTGTGCTGGAATTTGGCGAGAATAACTATCGGTGGCATCAAAACCACTGGCGACTTGCCAGACGATCGCAGCATCTTGGCAATTCAATGTAAAAATGGAAACGCAATCGAGGGAACGACAGGCAGGTACAACGCCGGATGTACTTAATACACCTCTGGTAGGCTTGAGTCCGACAATGTTGTTAAATGCCGCAGGGACTCGTCCAGAACCGGCTGTATCAGTGCCTAGTGAAAAACTCACCAGCCCCGCTGCGACTGCCACGGCGGAACCAGAACTAGAGCCACCGGAAATATAATCGTCATGGAAAACACTGCTACATGCACCGAATGGCGATCGCACTCCGACTAACCCTGTGGCAAACTGATCGAGATTGGTTTTGCCGATCAAAATTGCCCCAGCTTGGAGTAAGCGATCAACTACCGTTGCCGTTTTTTCTGGGATGTAGCTGTAAGCTGGACACGCAGCAGTTGTAGGTATTTTTGCCACATCTATATTATCTTTCACAGCGAAAGGGATGCCGTAAAGAGGCAAATCATCGAGATTCCTGCCAGCGAGGGATTGAGCTTGAGCGATCGCTTTTGCTTGTGGTAATAGATGAATCCAGACGGCATCGTTTCCCCGTGCGGCAATCCGGCGATAAACTGACTCAATGACATCTGTTGGTTGCAATTGAGCCGTTCGATAAGCTGTAAGCAGCGATGCAATATCCAGGCTGAACAAGTCTGTCATAATCGAATGGCACTAAGAAAAGGGAAAATCGTTGAGGCAGCAGGGGTGCAGAGGAGCAGAGGAGCAGGGGAGCAGGGGAGCAGGGGAGAAAGAAGAAGTTTTAGGTATTGCGTTCGGATATTTAGAAATTCACCTCTGCACCCTTGCACCCCTGCCCCTCTGCAATCCTTACGCTGCATACTCTTCAGCTTAACTTAGTGCCATTCTGTCATAATCCTTCTCCTCGAACGATCGCTAATATCTGTCCGGCAGTGACGAGTTGCCCTGGTTCGCAGAGGACTTCTACCACCGTTCCGGGATCGTCCGGTAACAGAGTCATTTCCTGTTTCATTGCTTCCAACACAATTACACCCGTGTCTTCCGTAATGCGATCGCCTGGTTTGATTAACACCTGCCAGACGTTTGCTGTTGTTGGGGCGCTCAGGGCATAGCAATCATCAGGAATGAGAGTTGCAATTGCTGGTGGAATATCGGCTGCGACGAGGGTGCTTTCTTCCTCGGCTGTGGCTGTCCAGCGATCGCGTTCTTCTCGAAAGGCAGTTCGCTGGCGGGTTTGGCATGTCGTTGCCTCTTGGGCAATTTCTTGCAAAAACTGTTGATAATCACCGAAATTAAATGTGGTTTCTTCAATCTTTAGTTTGAATTTACCTTCAATAAAATCCTCTCGGTGGCGCATTAACTCCTCGTGAGAAACTGGATAAAACCGAATTTGATCGAAGAATCGCAACAGCCAGGGTTTGCCATCTTGAAAATCTGCGGTTTGTTTGTAGCGATTCCACATCTGCACAGTGCGTCCGACAAACTGATAACCACCCGGCCCCTCCATACCATAAACGCAGAGATATGCGCCACCGATGCCAACTGCATTTTCAGGAGTCCAAGTCCGGGCGGGATTGTATTTTGTGGTGACGAGACGATGACGGGGATCGAGGGGGACTGCTACTGGCGCACCGAGATAAACATCACCCAAGCCCATCACCAAGTAACTGGCATTAAAGAGAATTTCTTTAACTTCTGCAATGCTTCCCAGTCCATTAATCCGCCGAATAAATTCAATATTGCTAGGACACCACGGTGCATCTTTTCGCACCGATTGCATATATTTTTCAATGGCTAGTTGAGTAGATTCATCATCCCAGGACAACGGTAGATGTAGAATCCGGGTCGGCACTTCCAACTCAGAAATATCCGGGAGATGAGATTCGATATTTTGTAATGCGGTAACTAAATTTGATTGGGAAATGACACGGCTATCGTAGTGAATTTGTAGCGATCGCATTCCCGGCGTTAATTCCAAAATCCCATGAATGGGTTTGGTTTGCAAATAAACCATTAACTCATGCACCCGAAAACGCAACTTCAAATCCAGCACCAAATCTCCGTATTCAATCAACAAGTATTTATCACTCGCTTGACGGTAGATGACGGCAACTTGGTCATCGGTTGCGGGAATTTCTGCCAGAATTGGGGATTGGGCAGGAAATTCTTTTATGATTTGGTTGGGATCTGAATCCACAGACCTATCTTCCTGATACCCAGTCCCTAGTCCCCAATCCCCAGTCCCTAATTGAATTTGCCGATCCAACTGCAATTCTTGGTGCAATGCTTGGTTAAAAGTGAGCCGACGGAATTGAATTGTATTCCCTGGTTTGAGTTGGCCAATTTTCCAGAGTTCTGCTTGGGCGATCGCAGCAGGACAGACAAAACCGCCCAAACTCGGCCCATCCAAACCCAGTATAATCGGCATATCTCCGGTGAAATCCACTGTCCCAACGGCATAAGCATTATCGTGAATATTGGAAGGATGTAGCCCCGCTTCACCACCATCTTGTCGCGCCCAAGTCGGTTTTGGCCCAATCAACCGAATTCCGGTTCGCGCCGAGTTGTAATGCACTTCCCAATGAGTACTGAAAAAAGTCTCTATGTCTTCATCCGTAAAGAAATCCGGCGCACCATGAGGGCCATACAAAACTCCAATTTCCCAATGATTTGAGTAGGTAGGAATCAATTCGGGGGCAATAGATTGCGGTTCTTGAGATGTGGAGGGATGCAATTTGAGGACATCGCCCACCTGTAACTCTCTGCCGCCATGTCCACCAAACCGGCCCAGAGTAAAGGTTGCTTTACTGCCTAAATAATCGGGTACATCAAACCCGCCTTGTACACTAATATATGTGCGGAAACCATTGCCCTGAATGCTGCCCAAACGTAGGGTACTTCCAGCTTTTACCAAAACTGCCTTCCAATAGGGAATTGGCTCTTTATCTAAGGTAGCTTTCATCTGCGCTCCCGTGAGGCAAATCACCGTATCGCTATTGAATCGCAAAGCGGGGCCAGATAAGGTACACTCCAATCCAGCGGCCGATTCTGGATTGCCTAAAATCTGGTTGCCCAACCGAAACGCCAAAGAATCCATTGGGCCAGAGGGCGGCACACCAACATTCCAGTAGCCCACTCGTCCCGGATAATCTTGAATAGTGGTCATCGTGCCTGGAACTAGCACATCAATTGTATTTGGGCGATAGGTAAAACTATTGGTAGATTTCGTGGTAATGTTGCCCTGAATAAACGTCGAATCAGTAATAATTTGGCGTAAGTATTCCAGGTTAGTTTCAATGCCATCGATGCGAGATTGAGCCAGGGAAGTTTGGAGAATTGCGATCGCATCTGCTCTTGATTCTCCATGCACAATTACCTTCGCCAACAATGGATCGTAAAATGGCGAAACTTTTGTGCCAGTAGCAATCCAGGTATCGCAACGAATACCATCCGCAAACTGTACTTGAGTTAACTCACCCGAACTCGGCTGAAAATTTTTATGCGGATCTTCGGCATAAACCCGCACCTGAATCGCATGTCCTTGCGGTTGATATTGGTATGATGCCAACCCCAGCGACTCGCCCTGAGCTTGACGCACCATCCACTCCACTAAATCCACACCTGTAATAGCTTCTGTGACGCCATGTTCTACCTGTAAGCGGGTATTTACCTCTAAGAAGTAAAACTGTTGGCTATCCACATCGTAGATAAACTCAACCGTACCAGCCGATTGATAGCGAATCCCCTGACAGAGTTTCACAGCAGAGTCATACAAGCGCTGTCGAAGAGTATTACTAATATTCGGTGCCGGAGCTTCTTCAATCACTTTTTGATTGCGCCGCTGCGTTGAACAATCGCGTTCACCAAGAGCAACTACGTTCCCTTGTCCATCACCAAAGATTTGCACTTCAATGTGTCGCGCCCGTTCGATGTATTTTTCTAAAAATACTCCACTCTGACTAAAGTTATTCCGACTCAAGCGCTGCACATTTTCCAACAAGTCTGCCAAAGTGTCTTCACTCCGGCACAACTGCATTCCAATGCCACCACCCCCGGCCGTACTTTTGATCATCACAGGATAGCCAATTTCTGCCGCTGCCTGTTTGACTTGCTGCAAATTGTCTAACAACAAACTACCGGGGACAAGTGGCACTCCAGCCGTTTGTGCGATCGCTCTTGCTTCATGTTTCAGTCCAAATTGCCGCAGTTGTTCGGGTGTGGGCCCAATAAACACAATTCCTGCTTCCGCGCAAGCTTCGGCAAAGGCGACATTCTCGCTTAAAAAGCCATAACCGGGATGAATCGCCTCAGCACCAGTCGCCTGTGCTGCTGCCAAAATCGCCTCAATCCGCAGATAACTCTGCGCGGCAGCCGCATCTCCAACACAGACAGCTTCCCCAGCCGCTGCAACATGGGCAGCGTGGGCATCAGCTTGGGAATAGACTGCAACCGAGGCAATACCGATGCGATCGAGGGTGCGAATAATCCGGCAAGCAATTTCACCCCGATTGGCAATCAAAACTTTGTTGAACATGAGCGCTAAGATAATTCGTAATTCGTAATTCGTAATTAAGTTTTGTCGGGTACGTTACGCCGCAGGTTAATGCATCCTACAAAACTGCGTCCCAAACAATCAACCTGATTGGTGTGGGATTGTAAGCATTGCACGGGTTGTTGATTTGCGGACAGTTAGAAATCAACACCATCACATCCATCTCTGCCCGTAGATCGATAATCTTCCCGGCTTCTGAAATACCATCGACAATTTCCAATGTGCCATCTTCGCTAACGGGAACATTCATGTAGAAGTTCACATTGCTAACGAGATCGCGTTTGTTCATTTCATACTTGCTCAGTTCCAGCAAGTAATTCTCGACACAAGCGTGTAAATGCTTCTTGTGCAGCCCATAGCGCACTGAGTTGCTTTCCATACTACATGCCCCACCCAACGTATCGTGTTTGCCACACTGATCATGGATGACGGTCATCATCACGTTTCCTTCATTGGAAATCAACTGAGTGCCTGTAGTGATGAAAATGTTGCCTTGACGGACAATGGTATCGGGAGCGCTATATCGCTCTGAGGTATCATCAGCGTTGTAAAACAATGTATCAACAGCTTGATTGCCTAGTAGATCGATAATCCGCAAAATTTGCCCTTTTTTGATAATCCTAGACCAAGGCTGACGGGCAGACAACTCTTGATCATAAATTGCTTTTGCTGGATCGAGTTCAATAGGTAATGTTGCGACCATCATGTGACTCCTCTTCTATTTTTCAGATGCAAAGAAACAGATTTCAAAAAAGAATGCGATGGATGGATTTACAGAACACAGACACAAAAGGCAATTCCCAATCCAAAATCTAAAATCTAAAATCCAAAATGGTATAACCTACAAACTACTCCTGAGCAAATAAAGCATCAGTGTTAATAAAACCACGAATCACCTCTTCATTTGCAGTGCGGCACAGATCATCGGGTGCTGGTGCAGAAGATTTCCAAACGGTAAGCTGAATTGGCTGAGGCTTATATACTGTATCGGGGTGCAGTACATGGGGACAGTTAGAAATAATCACCAACACATTCATTTCCGCCCGCAAATCAATAAAACTGCCCGGTTTCTCATCGCCTGCGACATATTCCAAATCACCATTTGGATGCACTGCCACTCGGCTAAATAAATTCAGGTTAGGCATTAGGTCTTTGCGAGTTAAACCACGCTTGCCCAAGGCTTTGAGAAAATTGTTGCGGGAGTTGTTATAGTCGCTTTCGCCATATTTGTTGTAAGACCCTTCGCCATATTTTGCAGTGTTGCTGGCAGTATTGCTGCAACCACAGATTAGATCGTGATGACCGGAGGTATCCTCTGTGATGGAGAATAGAATGCGCCCCATATCAGAGTAAATTACCATCCCCTTTTTGAGGAAGGCGTTGAATTGAATCTTGGCGGTATCTGCCACATTCAGCCGCTCAATTGGGCTATCCGCGTTGTAGCAAATCATCGAAACACCTTGAGATCCTTCCAAATCAGTCACACGCAAGGTATTTCCCCGTTTGATCACGTAATGCCAATACGCACCACCAGGCAGCTTTTCATCGAGTAAAATTAGGCTCGGATCAATTGCCCCCAGATTCGGCAGAATCGATGCTTGCACCATAAAATCCTCCTGTTACGATTGGATGATCAGTTGAGGAATTGCCAAAGGCTCAACCTCTGAAATTGGAGAAAGAAACTACTGACTCAAATAACAAAGCCCAGGAGATTACCAATACAGTCATCCTGTCTGGCTCTCCCGGGCTTTTTTCCCGCCGTGTGACCAACTCCGCTTAGAGTCGGCTGCTTCTCTTGGACCAGCCATCACATACTCGATGCGATCGGAACCCTAGAAGCTCATCCTTATTCAATTGGCAATTTGAGTTTGCAAAACTTCTACAATATCGAAAACAGAGCGTTTCCTACTTAGGTTAACATTTTGACGCCATATTTTTTACAAAAAACAAACATCAGAGGACTCATATTTGATTGCGTGAAAAAACTCAGTACAACTTGAAGAGGCTTGTTTCCTATTGCCTATTGCCTATTGCCTATTGCCTATTGCCTTCCTATCTGGTAACTTCCGCGACCAGTGAAAAGAAAAATCTATATCTTGAGACAGATGTGGTAGTTGTCAGTGTTATACATATTCAAAGACCACATAAAATTCAAGTTCATCTATGACCAAAAAGCCTTGGGATGCTCAACTTGCTTACTGGCTAGTTCGACCTCTAAAAGACAGTTGGGTAAATCCCAATCATCTCACCACAGTGCGACTTGTAACTGGGTTGGCGGCTGCCATTGCGATGTCTACGACGGGCTACGCCTACGCAGTTGGCGATGTCATTTGGGCTAACATTGGGGCATGGTTGTTTGCTTTATCTAACTTTCTAGATCACACGGATGGTGAATTAGCTCGTTTAAGTGGGAAAAGCAGCAAATGGGGACATCAGTATGATCTAGCTAGCGATGCCATCATCCATATTCTTTTGTTTGTGTGTATTGGATATGGTCTTAGGGAAGGAAAATTTGGTTGGTGGGCGTTGCTGATGGGGATAGTCTCTGGCGTGTCTGTTGCTTGTATATTTCATTTGCGAAACCAAATGGAACAGCGTTTAGGTAAACACGCCAGCCGTCAACCAAATTTCGCCGGGTTTGACATTGAAGATGTGTTGTATTTGTTTCCCATAGTTACCTTACTGAATGGACTAGAGCCGTTACTAATAGCAGCTACAATTGGGGCACCAACTTTTGCTGCGTGGGTAATTTGGCAATTTCGGGCACTCCCGCAGCCTTAAGCAAAATTGGCTGTTCAGGTAGTCTCGGCGGCCATTTGGTGTAGTCGCTTTGTTTAACCAGTTCTAGCTCTTTTGTCCCAGTAGGGCGATACAGAGTTACTGTTTCTTCGATGTTAAGAATTAGTTAATATATGTTCAATTGAGCAAAATACAGTCATTATAAAATACTGGGAAAATTTACAAATTTACTGGTGTCGTAGCTCTGTTGGTGACTTGACGATGAAGGCAATTATATTAGCTGCTGGCGTTGGACGACGCTTAGGTAAAGACGGGCAAATCCAACCCAAATGCTTATTGAAATTTAACGGCAAATCTCTATTAGAGCGCCATTTGAACTATCTCCGTCATTACCAGATTGACGAGGTACTTATTGCTGTGGGTTATCAAGCTGAAAGAATTCAGGATGAAATCAAAGTATTAGGAGCCGAAAATTGGGTCAGTACAGTTTATAATCCTGACTACACTAAAGGTAGTGTGATCAGCCTTTGGACTTTACGTCAACATTTAGCTACTGGCGATGACATACTATTAATGGATGCAGACGTGTTGTGCGATCGCCGCATCATCGAACGACTGGTAAAGACAAATATCCCCAACAGCTTCTTGCTGGATCGGGATTTTGAACCGGGAGATGAACCCGTGAAGCTTTGTGTCAGAGATAATTATCTAGTGGAGTTTCGCAAACAAGTAGCTCTTGGTTTGACTTATGATTTTGCCGGCGAGTCAGTGGGATTCTTTCGTTTTGGAAATGCTGTCGCTCACCGTCTTGCTACTCATACAGAAAAGTATGTTACAGACGGATTGGATAATGAACCTTATGAAGAAGTAATTCGGGATCTGCTGTTAGAAACTCCAGAAACATTTGGCTATGAAGACATCACTGGATTACCTTGGCTCGAAATCGATTTTCCCCAGGATATTCAACGTGCCCAAAACGAGATTTTACCTCAGATAGAAGTCGCAGAAAATGTCTGAAAATATCTTTATTTATAGTGGTTTTGGTTTGGATACATTACAGTTTGACCTCTCTCCAAACCTCTCTCCTTTTAGAAGAGAGGCTTTGAATCTTACCCCCCTTCCCTTGTAGGGAAGGGGCTGGGGGTTAGGTCTGTATTCCATGTAATTGAGAACCGCGATATTATATTAGGTTGAGAAAAGCAGAATAGATGCATCAAATATTTGCACCCATTGATACCGCTGCAAAATTAAATAAATGTGCCCAATTGCGGGTATTACTAGAATCGCCTCAACTCGACTTCATCATGGAAGCTCACAATGGGATTAGCGCCCGCATTGTGGAAGAGGCTGGATTTAAAGGAATTTGGGCGAGTGGATTAGCCCTTTCGGCTCAATATGGCGTTCGAGATAATAATGAAGCCAGTTGGACTCAAATTGTAGAAATGCTTGAGTTTATGTCTGATGTCACCAGTATCCCCATTTTGTTAGACGGGGATACGGGTTATGGCAATTTTAATAATATGCGTCGTCTAGTTAAGAAGTTAGAACAGCGAGGTATTGCTGGAGTCTGTATTGAAGATAAGCTTTTTCCTAAAACCAACAGTTTCATCAACGGTAGTCGCCAAGCTTTGGCTGATATTGATGAATTTTGCGGCAAAATTAAGGCAGGCAAAGATAGTCAGACAGACCCAGATTTTTGCATCGTCGCCCGACTAGAAGCTTTGATTGCCGGGTGGGATCTTTCGGAGGCAATGCGCCGAGCTGAAGCTTACCACGCCGCCGGAGCAACCGCCATCCTGATTCACAGTAAATCATCCCGTCCTGACCAAGTGCTAGCTTTTGCTAAAGAGTGGGCGGGTCGTTCGCCGTTAGTGATTATACCGACTAAATATTACAGCACGGCTACTGATGTCTTTCGCAAAGCTGAAGTGAATTTGGTCATCTGGGCAAACCATCTGATTCGAGCTGCTGTTGCTAGTATGCAAGCGATCGCACGCGAAGTAAAAGCCAGCGAAACTTTAATCAACATTGAAGATGATGTTGCGCCTGTAAAAGAAATCTTCCGGCTACAAGGGGCGGATGAACTCATAGAAGCTGAAAAACGCTACTTTAACAACGGACGACAAAATACCCAAGCGATCGTTCTGGCTGCTAGCAGAGGAAAAGAATTAGCAGGATTGACGCAAGATAAACCAAAAGTGATGTTACCTCTTGGAGGTAAACCTCTACTCAGGTTGTTGGTGGACAAATTTAAGAAACTTGCTATCAACGATATTACTGTTGTCGCAGGTTATAAAGCAGAAACTATTAACGTTCCGGGGACTAAAGTCATCCGCAACCCAGATTATGAAACAACGGGAGAATTAGCATCCTTAGCCGTAGCTCAAACCAGCTTTGGCGAAGAAATGCTGGTGCTTTACGGCGATTTACTATTTAGAAGCTACATCTTGCGAGATTTATTAGAATGTCCCGGAGAAATTGTGGCTGTGGTTGATTCTGTGGCAAACAACAAGTCTGTTAGCGGTTCACCTGACTACGCCTATTGCTCAATTCCAGATGATCTTTCTTTGTTTGGACAAGATGTCAACTTATTGGGCGTTTCTAAAACAACACAAACGCAATTGGGGAAATCTAGTGGACGCTGGATTGGGATGCTGCGCCTGCGGAGTCAAGGTAGAGAATGGCTGAGTGAAGCACTCAAGGAATTGCAAAAACGACCGGATTTTAACAGTTTGGGTTTGCCAGAATTATGCAATTATTTAATCGAGCAAGGAAAACCAATCAAGGTACTTTATATTCGCGGTAACTGGTTAGATGTTAATTCTTTAGATGATCTTGACCTTGCTTTTCAATTGAAGCGATAGGGAGTGGGGACTGGGGAGGTGGAAATAAAATTTTGAACTCTGAGGTTCATCAACAAAGCTCTGAGAAGATGTTTGAAAAGTCCTCTTGTTGGTAGCAAAACGTTCTAGATCCCCCTAAATCCCCCTTAAAAAGGGGGACTTTAATTCCGGTTCCCCCCTTTTTAAGGGGGGTTAGGGGGGATCAACAAGCACCTAAAATCACAGCTAACTACTTTTCAAACAACCTCAGAGGTTCATCGGCGAAGCTTTGAGGTTCATCGACGAAGCTTTGAGGTTCATCAACGAAGCTTTGAGGTTCATCGACGAAGCTTTGAGGTTCATCGACGAAGCTTTGAGGTTCATCGGCGAAGCTTTGAGGTTAAAGTTTTGAGTTCTGAAGCTCAAGTTTCGCTCTCTGAAGTCGAAGTAATAATCTTTCCTCTCCACTCCCAACTTCTCACTCCCCATCTCAATCGTTTAAATACCTGAAAATTGCTGTAAATTTTTAATTATGATTCAGGCGGAAGAATTTGTAGAAGCTGCGCGTAATTTTGGCTTTGGTTGGTACACTGGCGTACCCTGTTCTTTTCTCACACCTTTTATTAACTACGTCATTAATGACGTTCAACTTAGATATATCTCCGCAGCCAATGAGGGAGATGCTGTAGCGATCGCAGCTGGAGCCGCAATTGCTGGTAAACCCGCTGTGGTGATGATGCAAAACTCTGGTTTGGGGAATGCAGTTAACCCGCTAACCTCCCTCACTTATATCTTTCGGATTCCACTGCTGCTGATTTGTACCTTGCGAGGCGATCGCCTATTGCAAGACGAACCGCAACATGAATTAATGGGGCAAATTACAGAGAAATTGCTGGAAACAATGACTGTACCTTGGGAATTTTTCCCCACAGATGCAGCAGAAATAGAACCAGTTCTGAAAAGGTCCACAGCCTATATGCAACAAGAGCGCCGACCTTATGCTCTAATTATGCGTAAAGGAGCGATCGCCCCCCATGCCCTCACCCGTTCTTCTATCCCAGAACGAGAAGATAGCAATAGCGCTCATATTCAGCAAAGCTTTTTTCGCGATCGCAAAGAACAACGCGTCTCTCGCAGCGAAGCATTAGCTCGAATCGTGGAACTTACCGATCCAGAAAACACTGTAATAATTGCCACTACAGGATACACGGGACGCGAACTCTTCGCTAGTAAAGACAGCGCCAATCATCTTTATATGGTTGGATCGATGGGCTGCGCTTCCTCAATGGGATTGGGATTATCTTTAGCACGTCCAGACCTCAAGGTAGTAGTAATTGATGGCGATGGGGCAGCACTGATGCGAATGGGTAATTTTGCTACCATCGGCACTTATGGCGGTGCTAACTTAACCCATATTCTTTTAGATAATGAAGTCCACGATTCCACAGGCGCACAAGCCACCGTCTCTGCGGGTATCTCCTTTGCCAAAATTGCCGAAGCGTGCGGTTACGGCGTGACATTAGCCGGAGATGATCCCGCTCTTTTAGATGCCTTATTTACCGCAGATGCTAACAATAGACCTAAATTCGCTCATTTAAAAATCCGTCCCGGAACTTTAGAAAAGCTACCCAGACCCAACCTCACCCCGGAAGCAGTTTTACAACGCTTTATGAAACACATTGGTAATTCGTAATTCGTAATTCGTAATTCGTAATTAATAAATTCAAAGTACAAACTCTTTATTTAACGCGATGTGCGACTTAATATTCTGTAACAAGATCGTCGAACTGAAGTGGGTCACAATTGTGGCGATTAAGCCAGAAACAGACAGTATGAGCTAAAATCTTGC